>DATAHC010000059.1:0-12791 GCA_036263415.1 Flavisolibacter sp. | reverse complement strand
AGCCTGGAAGCCAACAAAGGCATTGACCGTATGCTTCGGCCGGCGGATCAGGTTGTAGAAGGTGGTATCCTTCGCGCCTGCCTTCTGCGTGATGTTGCCATCGATATAAGTATAGCTCACCTTCAAATTCCATTGTGTAGTAGGTGCATAGCTCAATTCCGTTTCAATACCATGGTCTTTTTGGCGGTCGCGGTTCACATAGCCGGCAGGGAAGGCATAGGTAATGATGTTCTTGATATCCCGGTCGAAATACGTAGCTAGGAAGGAGAGCTTTTTATTCAGGGCTTGTAACTGTACACCACCTTCGAGCGTGCGGCTCTTCTCGGGCTTCAGGTTGGGATTGCTGCCGAAGGGTCCAAACAGTTCGCCGATAGAAGGGGCACGGAAACCAGTGGAGGCATTGGCAAACAGCTTCACCTGGTCGTTGATCAGGTAGCTGGGGTTAAAGCTGTAGGTGAAGTTATCGCCATAGCGGTTATGCTTGTTGTAACGACCGCCCAGCTCCACATTAAAGCCGGCCGCATGCAATACCACGGAAGCGTACGGACTGAAGATCGTATTGGTGCTATCCGGTGTCGGCAGTTTGTAGGTTTGATAGTTCACGCCGGCAAGCAGGTCCAGGAAGGTGCTGAGCTTATGATTCACGTAGGCTTCGGCATGATTGAATTTGCCACTGTAGGGAGATCCGTTGTAATCGCTTTGTGTATGATCGTAGCCGTAATTCAGCGTTACCTGTCCCTGGTTGTATTTATAAGTGCTGATCAGCCCTGTGTTGACAAAGCTGGCATTATAGGCTTGCGGACCATCGGTAAAGGCATCGCTGTCGTAGTTGCCCTTGAATTCGGAGAAGCGGTAGAAGGGAGAGATCTTAATGCGGTTGGTAACATGGAAGCCCAGGTTGGCCTGGAAGGACTGTCGGTTGAAGCCGTCCTTATCGAAGTTGCCGTTACCCGTAGGGTCTTTCGCTTCGGTAATGCCATTGGTAGTCATATATTGATAATTGAGGTTGTATTCTACTACCTTACCGCGGCGGTTGAAGTTGGCGTTGCCCTTAAAGGTATCGTAACTGCCGTAGGAGAGCGTACCGGTGCCCGCCAGCTCGGACGACTCGGCTTTACGGGTAATGATATTGATCACGCCCGCAATAGCGTTGGAGCCGTACAGGGTGCTCTGGCTTCCTTTCAGGATCTCCACCCGCTCGATCTGCTCCAGCGGAATTAAACGGATGTCGAACGTGCCACCGATACCGGTAGGGTCGTTAACAGGAATGCCATCAAGGCAGAACAAGGTGTAGCTGCTGGTAGCGCCGCGCAGGAAAACGGATTTGTCCTTACCGGGATTACTCACAGAACCGCTTACGGTCATGCCGGTCTGCTCGTTCAGCAGCTGGGCAAAATCCTTACCGGTGCTTTTATCGATCTGCTGGCGCGTAATAACGGTCACCACCTTGCCGGTTGTGCTTTGCTTCACGGGATATTTGGTTGCGGTAACTACTACCTCATCGAGGGAATGAACGGAATCTTGCTGTGCAAATAGTAGGCTGCTGGAGAGTAGTGCAGCCACCATAAAAATCTTTCTCATAACAGTAGAAATTTTTTAGTGACTGCTTCCGGAATAAGTTCGAGATAGATAAAAACGGTCTTATCATCTCTGCTTTTCACCCGAAAGCATGATTGTTGTGAAATGGCTACTGGCAGGTCTTCTGGCTCGCTGCCTGCCGGATGACCTTCCCATCCGCAGGGCGGACAGTGGTTTGAAGATCCGGCAGTGTTACTGTTTCCGTCTGGTCGACTCAGCTGAAACAGCAACTGCAACATACAGCTACGGGGATAGCACCGGACTTGCACCGGTTTCCCTTTTCATTCTCCGCCTGAGGCGGAGAAACCAATTGCGGTGGCGAAGATAGGGGAGAATGGGAGATTTCAAATGTCAGATTTAAGATTATGTCTGATGTCTGATGGCTGATGTCTGATTTGCTTTCAGACGGTCATCCCGACGAAGGAGGGATCTCTTACGACGTTGCTATCGTAAGAACTGACTCTAACAAAGTTCAGCTCACCATTAGCTAATCAGCGAATTATCCCATCAGCTAATCAACTTCCTTCGTTCGTTTCCGGCATTTTCCCGGCTTTCCTTCGTTGTAGAGGCTACGGCAAGGCTACAAACAAGCTACTTATAAGCTCCATTACAGCTCCCTTTGTGCCCCTTCGCGCCTTAGTGCCTTAGTGGTTCAAAAAGGCAAAACGAGCCTTTTTATTCCTTTTCACGCCCAAACGCGCCCGTTCATGCCCAAACGGGACAGTGGCCTTTATTACCCACAGTAAGTTTGCCCTAAAACAAACAGTATGAAACGACTCCCCCTCAAATACCACTTCGTCCGCGGCCGTATCGGAAAACTCTTTGTCATCAAGCGCTATAAAGGTGGCGTTGTGGTCATGACCCGCTACCCGGATATGACGAACATCATCGCGTCTGAAAAGCAAAAGATCCAGAGAAGGCTCTTCAAACAAGCCGTTAAGTATGCCAAAGAGATCTTCTCAAACCCGGCTAAGAAAGCCGAAAAGAAAAAGGAGCTTCGACGTCCTCGTCGTCTTTTCCAGGCCCTTATGAAGGAATGGTTCCGTAAAAAAGCTTCTAAGGACTACTCCAACCGTAGAAGGCTACGCATCTGGAAGACCAATATTGAATTGAATAAGGGAAAGTTGACCATCATAAGTCATGATAACACTCCGTTTACACCCCTTCTTCCTCGCAATGACGATCAGCAGGCCACTTCAGACTTGCATTATGATAAAAGGCTACGATAAAGAAATAGTACAACCGGTTACGCCCGTATCTGATAGCTGAAATCTGATAGCTAAAATCTGATAGCTGCCATCTTCCCTTGTTCCTTGTTCGCTATTCTTTATCTTCAAACCATGACAGCCAAGCCAAAGCTTAAATTGTTTGACCTCACGATGATCGTGGTGGGACTGGTCATCGGGATGGGGATCTTCCGTACTGCTTCAGATGCCGCCAACAAAGCCATTACACCTTCCGTATTTTTCTTTGCCTGGGTAGCTGGCGGGCTCATTGCGCTCTGCGGCGCGCTGACCTATGCCGAGATCGGCTCACGCTTCCCCATCACAGGAGGCTATTACAAGGTATTTGCCGAATGCTATCATCCTTCCATTGCCTTTGCCATCAATTGCATTATCCTGATCTCCAATGCAGCTTCCATGTCCGGCGTGGCGCTCATTGGCAGTGAATACATTTCGCAGGTGATCTTTCATACCGATCCTACACCCATGGTGAAATCGCTGATCGCGATGGCGCCGATACTTCTCTTCTATGGAGTGAATCTGATGGGATTGCGCATGAGCTCAACCGCGCAGAATATTCTGATGATCATCAAGATCGGTATGCTGGTGCTGCTGATCTCTTCTATTTTCTTTCCTATGAATCAGCATCAGGCGGAAACCGTAGTGGCCAGCGGAGAGATCAGTATGATGGACTATATAAAATCGTTTGGAGTAGCACTGGTAGCCGTATCCTTTACCTATGGAGGGTATCAGCAGACCATCAATTTTGGAGAGGAGGTGCACGAGCCGCGCAAGACCATTCCCCGCGGCATCTTCATCGGCATCATTATCATTATCACGCTTTATCTGGCAGTTAGCTATGCTTATTATAAGGCCATCGGCTTCCAGGATCTGAAAACGGCCAAAGGCATCGCTTCTATTGTAGCGGAACAGATGTTTGGCCGTACCGGCAGGCTGGTCTCTTCCATTCTCCTCTTTGTTGCCGTACTGGCCTATGTGAATGTGCTGCTGCTCAGCAATCCGCGGGTAATGTACGCTATGAGCCTCGACGGTATTCTGCCGGCCTCTTTCAGCAAAAAGGATGAGAAGAAGGATGTACTCACTGTAAGCCTTACGGCCTTCGCGGCTATCGGCATCATTGTGCTGTTCTTTGCTAAAACCTTCGACAGCATCCTGGGTTTTACCATCTTTCTGGATTCCATCGGCATGGCCACTTCGGCTGCTACGATATTTATTCTGCGCAGGCGCACCCGGCACCTCGATGGCACGGGCATTTATAAAATGAAGCTCTATCCCTTGCTGCCGCTGATCTTTATTGCTGCCTACATTTTTGTAGGACTCAGCATCCTGATCGATACGCCCGACCTGGCCCTGACAGGTATCGCCGTATTTGCTGCTTTTCTGATCATCTATTTCCTGGTAACCAAATCGAAACCGAAAACGCATGTTCCTTCCTGAGAATTTATCCTATATACTGAACCAGCTGGGAGAAGACCGTGAAAATTATTTCAACGCGGTGGCGCCACCCATTATTCAGTCCAGCAATTTCGCCTTCAATAAAGTGGCCGATTTACGCAAAGCCTTCGAAGATGAGATGAGTGGCTTCCTGTATAGTCGCGGACTGAACCCTACGGTCGATATTCTGCGGAAGAAACTGGCGGCGCTGGATGGCGCGGAAGACTGCCTGGTGTTTAACAGCGGGGCGGCCGCCATCTTTGCGGGAATCTTGGCCAATGTAAAGGCAGGAGATCATATTGTGTCGGTTCGCAGCCCTTACACCTGGGCGCAGCGCACGTTCGATGTCATATTGCCGCGCTTTGGCGTGAGCACGACCTATGTGGACGGTCGCGAGACCCGGCATTTTGAGGAAGCCCTGAAGCCCTATACGACATTCATTTATCTCGAGTCGCCCAACTCCTGGACCTACGAAATGCAGAACCTGAAAGAAGTGGTGGCGCTGGCTAAGGACCGCAACATCATTACCATGATCGACAACAGCTATTGCACGCCGCTGTTTCAGCAGCCCATCCCGATGGGCATAGACCTCAGCATGCAAACGGCTACCAAGTATATCAGCGGACATAGCGATACGCTGGGCGGCATCCTTTCCGGATCGCACAGCATGATCAAGCGCATCTTCGACAGTGAATATCTGAATGTGGGCAGTGGCATTTCGCCGTTTAATGCATGGCTGCTCATCCGCGGACTGCGCACGCTGCCGGCACGCCTGGAGAAGATCACCCGCACCACCAGTGAGGTGATCGCCTTTTTAAAATGCCATCCGAAGATCAGCGAGGTCATCTTCCCGCTGCATGAATCCTTTGAGCAATACGAACTGGCAAAAGCACAGATGAAAGGAGCCTGTGGCCTCTTCACCTTCACCCTGAAGAACGGGACCATGGAATCCATCACACGCTTCTGTGAATCGCTTAAGAACTTCCTGATGGCGGTAAGCTGGGGTGGCCACGAATCGCTGGTGCTGCCGAAATGTGCAGGAATAGAGCCTGCTGATTTCGACCCGGACAATATTCAGCATCAATACATAAGGCTCTATGTAGGACTGGAAGAGCCCTCCTTCCTGATCGATGATCTGAACCAGGCATTAAATGCTATTTAGGCTGCCGGCATTTAGCTTATTTTTACGTCCATGAAGTACCGGTGGATCCTTCTGTTTTTGATGGCTTGTAGTTTCCTGTCTGCATCTGCACAGCAGAAGTGGAGCCTGGAACAATGCGTAACCTACGCCATGGCCAATAACATTTCCGTGAAGCAATCGGATGTGCAGTCGCGTATAACGGCGCTGCAAACAAAGCTGAACCTGGCCGGACGCTATCCCTTGCTCAATTTTTCCGGAAGCGGCGGTTATAATTTCGGGCGCTCCATCAACCCGGCCACCAACCAGTTTGAGAACAACAGCATCTTCTTCAATAATTACCAGTTGCAATCCAGCGTGAACCTGTTCAACTGGTTCTCGCAGCAGCACGCCATTGCGGCCAGTAAGCTCGATCAGCAGGCGGCGGAAGCGGCTGTAGATAAAGCACGGAATGATGTGGCCCTCAATGTGGCGGTGGGATACCTGCAGGCGCTGCTGGCCAATGAACAGACGGAGATCAGCCGCATCCAGATCGGACAAACACAGGCGCAGCTCGATGTCATCCGCAAACAGGTGAATGCCGGATCGCTGCCCGAGCTCAATGCCATTGAGCTGGAAGCACAGCTGGCACGCGACAGCGCTACTTACATTGGAACCCTGGTCACCTATCAGCAGAACCTGATCCAGTTGAAGGCGCTGCTGAACCTGGATATGGATACGCCCTTCGACATCGAGAAGCCCGATATTTCAACCATACCGGTAGAGAGCCTGGCCGAACTGCAGCCCGCCGCCGTATATCAGGAAGCGCTGAAGAACCTGCCGCAACAACGGGTGAACCAGTTCCGCTATCAGGCAGCTTTGAAGAATATAAAGTTTGCCCGCTCGTCCATGTTTCCGACCCTTTCGGCTTTTGCCAATATCGGATCGCGGTACTCCAGTCTCTTTCCCGATCAGTCGAGCATTGTAACCGTACCTACTGGCAAGGTAGATACGCTGGGCCGCTTCGAGGTAACACCCGGCGTCAATCAATATATTGTGCGGGATAATTTCCAGGTGATCACCCGCAACCTGCCCTTCGGCAATCAGATCTTTGACGTGAACCTGAGCCAGGCTATCGGACTGAACCTGTCTATCCCCATTTTTAACGGACGGCAGCTGCGTACCAACTGGGAACGCGCAAAGCTGAATGCGGAAAGCATACAGATCCAGGTGAAGCAGGACAACCTTACATTGCAATCGGATATTTATAATGCCCATGTCAATGCCGTGAATGCGCAGCAGCGTTTCATTGCGGCTCAAAAAGGGGTGCAGGCCTCCGAGCGTGCGTTCGGCTTTTCGCAGAAGCGGTTCCAGGCCGGACTACTGCAGACTATAGAACTGATCACCAATCAGAACAACCTGTACCGGGCACGGCTCGATGCTGCCTCCGCACAGTATGAATATGTATTCCGCATGAAGCTGCTGGAATTTTATAAAGGCCGCGGATTGAAATTATAAAAGAAGCAAGGACGAAGCACATAACTTATTTCTATGAACAAAACAGTTAAATGGATCCTGATCGGAGTGGTTTCACTGGTCGTGCTGGTCGTGATCCTGAAAATGATCAAAGGCTCTTCGGATGAAGGGGTGAAGGTAACCGTGGAAAAAGCGGTTACGAGAACCATTACCGAAACGGTTACCGCCAGCGGTAAAGTATATCCGGAAGTAGAAGTGAAGATCAGTCCCGATATCTCCGGAGAGGTCACCGAGCTGAATGTAGCAGAGGGCGACAGTGTGGTGAAGGGAGAAGTGCTCGCCCGCATTTATGCCGATATCTATTCTTCGCAACGCGATGAAGCGGCAGCGCGCGTGGCGCAGTCGCAGGCCACGGTGGCAAACAGCCGGGCTTCACTGGCAGCGCTGCAGGCGCAGCTGGATCAGGATAAGATCACCTATGAGCGTAATAAAGGACTGTTTGATGAGAAGGTCATTTCTAGAGCGGAGTTCGAGCAGTTTGAAACGAAATACAGAGCCTCTCAGGCGCAGTACAATGCCGCCTTGCAAAACATTCGCAGCTTGCAGGCTGGTACACAGAGTACCCGGAGTGGTCTGGTACTGGCCAATAAAACCCTGGGCCGTGCTACCATCACCGCGCCGATGAATGGCATCATTACACTATTGAAAGTAAAGAAAGGCGAGAAGGTGGTGGGTACCGCACAGATGGCCGGCACGGAAATGATGACCGTGGCCGACATGAGCCAGCTGGAGGTTCGGGTTGATGTAGGAGAGAACGATATTGTAAAAGTGAAGATCGGCGACTCGGCCGATGTGGAAGTAGAAGCCTATAACAACCGCAAATTCAAAGGCGTGGTAACACAGATCGCCAGCAGCACCAATAAAACAGGGGCCGTGGTAACGGCCGCCACTGATGTTACCAATTATGAGGTGCACATACGGCTCGATCCGGGTTCTTACCAGGACCTTATCGATCCTTCCCGTCCGAAGAACTTTGTTTTCCGTCCAGGCATGAATGCCAGCGCGGATATCAAAACCAGGAGAAGGGAAAATGTGGTCAGTGTACCCATCCCCTCCGTCGCCGCACGTGTGAAAGGAAGTGATGAGAATATCGAAGACCGGAAGAAGGCCATCCAGAAGTCCACGCAAACGGATGACAACCAGCAGGACACCAATGTGAACAGCGATGAACTGGAGGAAGTGGTCTTTGTACTGGGGGCAGACGGAACCATTCAGAAGCGCGTGGTGAAAACCGGCATTCAGGACATCAACAATATTGAAGTGACCAGTGGCCTCAAAGCTGGTGAACAGGTGCTTACCGGGCCCTATAATGCCATCAGCAAAACACTCAAGAGTGGCGATAAGGTGAAGGTGGTGCCCAAGGACAAGCTGTTCGAAAAATAATTAATCAGGCGGCAGGTACGCGTACCGCTGTAAATTCCTTTCTTTACATCTCGCATGAAGCAGACCTTATCTATCGGTGTGATCGGAAATGGGAGCTGGGCTACCGCCCTGGTAAAGATCCTGACCGATAACCAGCAGTCCGTTAACTGGTGGATCCGTAATCCGAAGTCCATAGAGCACATCAAACGCCGCCGCCATAATCCAAATTATCTCTCCTCGGCTTATTTCGATGTGGCCCTGCTGCATATGGAAAATGACGTGCAGGCGGTCGTGGAGGCTTCTGATCTGCTGGTGCTGGCCGTGCCCTCTGCTTATATCCTGGAAGTGCTGGAACAGGTGCGTCCCGAAAGCCTGAAGGGTAAAAAGATCCTTTCGGCCATTAAAGGCCTGGTGCCCGGACGTGATGTATTGCTGAACGATCACCTGAATCATCAGTATGGGATACCTCTGACGGATTATTTTGCCGTGCTGGGTCCTTGCCACGCAGAGGAAGTGGCGGCCGAAAAGCTTTCCTATCTCACCTTCTCCGGTACCGATAAGGAAATGACGAAAACGATTGCCTCCCTGTTCAAAACGAACTACATCAACACCATTGTCAATGATGATATTCTGGGTGTGCAATACGCAGCGGTGCTGAAGAACATCTATGCGCTGGGTGCCGGTATTGCGCATGGACTGGAGTATGGCGATAATTTCCTGAGCGTATATATTGCTAACAGCGCCGATGAAATGGCAGGCTTCCTGAAAAAGGTTGGCGCCCAGCATATGGTGGTGGGCGAGCACCAGACCCGCCGTTCGGCCACGCAGAAAAAGGATCTCAACTATGCCGCTTCGGTTTACCTGGGCGATCTGCTGGTAACCTGCTATTCGCTTTACAGCCGGAACCGCACGTTCGGCAATATGATTGGAAAGGGATACACCGTTCAATCGGCCCAGTTGGAAATGAATATGGTGGCCGAAGGCTATTATGCTTCCAAATGTATTTACAGCATCAACCAGAAAATTGGCGCCGAGCTGCCGATCGCTGAAACGATCTTTCGTATCTTATGGGAGCGCCTGCATGCCGACGAAGGTTTTGCCCAGGTGGAAGAGGTGCTGGTCTAAAGCGCTGCTGTTCTATTCTTAAAATGATTCATGCTGCAACGAGCCCGATACCTTCTTTCCCGGCAAATTACTTCCCGCCTGGTGATAGCAACTTCTATAGGAGCCCGCTTGCTGCAGCTCCTGTATTTCTTCAACCTGCGCTCCGACAGGTCGTTCCAGTTACTGGCCACCGACAACCTGGTACGCGGACATGGCGTGAGCCTGGCGGAAGTACAGGCCTCCGATCTTTCACATAGTATTTATTCAACGCTTATCAAATGGCCGCCTGGCTACTCACTGCTCACAGCCCCCCTGTATGCCATCGATCCCCATCAGTATGCGGTAACGGCTTTACTGCTAGATATGATCGCCGCCATTATTTTGATCGTTTCGGGCCGGGGCATTTTGCGGCAGCTGAACGTAGCGGTGGAATTGGTAAACCTGTTCACCCTTAGCACGGCCTTTTACATCTACGACTTTTATTTCATCTCCAGTACTGATGCCATTGCCATCAGTGCTTTTGCAGCTGGATTGTATTTCCTGATCCGGCTCGTAAAAACAAGGACGGGGTGGTACGGCGCCGCCTTTACGGTTTGCATGCTCCTGACTGGCTTACTGAAATATTTATTCATTCCGGTAATGTTTGTGGTGCCTCATTTCCTGATCCTGAAAGGGTTTGCCGACCGCCGGGATTTCCTGAAGAAGACGGCTGTCGTTTCCTTGTTCCTGCTCGCCCTAAGCCTGGCCCTGGTATTGGTCTACCAGAAAAAGAAAAGCGGTTCAGCCGTATATGTCAGTGCAGGAGCCCGCGGCCTCTATCCGGAAAACCTCCTGTCGTCCTATCCTTTTTTGCCGGCGGCGCTGGTAAAGCCGGAAACGATCGAACGGGTGACTTCCATTCGTACACCCATTCTTACCGGCTTCTACCAACTGTTGCAGATTACAGGTTTGCTGCTGATTCTGATTTTCCTTCTTACTCTGCTGAGGCGCTCTTTCTGGAGGCTGCTGGAGGACCCGCACTGGTTTGCCACGCTGTCGCTGTTGCTTATGCTGGTGAACTACCTGGTGCTGGCCGCACTTTCACTAACGGTAGCCCGTACGGAGGAAACACCCGGCGTCTTCTGGACCTTTGTGCAGGAACCGCGTTATTACGGGCTGGCCATCGTGCTGTTGCATCTCCTCTTGTTCTTGGGTGCCGGGCGACTGTTGCAGCACCGGATCCGGTTTACTAGGCCGCTGCTGATCGTTACGCTTATGTTGTTGCTGCCCGAAGCTATTCGGGGAATGATCTTCACGGTCAACAGGGCGGTGCATCTGGGAAGGGAGGAATATAGCTGGCAATACGACCTGCGTTTGCAACGCTATGGTCAGGAGGTGATCGATAAAGCCAGAAGGGAACAGCATATAAATAAGGTAGCTGTTACCGCCTCCCTCTATTATATTGCCAATCGTATTGCCCTGTACAGTCAGGTGCCGCTATTCAATGAGGTAAACCTGGTAAAGCAAGCCGCGTCCCTCCATACAACTAAACCGGTTCTGCTGCTCACAGTACTGCTGGAGCAGGATCTGAAAGCTTTTGAAAACTTCACCACGGATCCGGCTAACCGGGCAGCCGGTCATTTCGATCAGTACTACTTCTTTGTTACGCCTCTGCTACCGGAGATTAAATGAACAGATCGGCCGCAATGCCATCAGCCCGCAGCATGCCTTCATTGGTAAGTTGAACCTGGCTGCCGGTTACCTGTATCAGGCGGTGTTGAATGTATTTCTGAAGCTGCAAGCCAATGCGGTCCCGCGTTTCCGTTCCCCATTGGCTGGCCAGATGGTCGAGGTTCAGGCCTTCCCGGGTACGGAGGGAGATCATAATGGTCTCATTCAGCCGGTCCTGTGCTGAAAGGATCTCGGTCTCTCGTTTCGGTTTATTTTCCGAAAGGCCTTTTATATAAAGGGTATTGTTCGCAACATTCCAGCGGCGCTGGATGCCGTTGTACGAGTGTGCCGAGGGACCGAATCCCAGGTACGGAATTCCTTTCCAGTAGGCGGAGTTATGCCGGCTTCTTTTTCCGGGCAAGGCAAAATTGGAAACTTCGTAATGCTCATAGCCTTTTGCAGAAAGCCATTCCATAAGCTGCAGAAATTGCCGTGCCTGTTTCTCATTATCTACCTCCTGGCTTTCTTTACGACTGATATGCTTGTGCAAGGGCGTTTTTTCTTCTACGGTAAGCGCATAGCAGGAAAGATGTGGTATGCCATAGCCTGTAGCAATGTCTACATTCTCTTTCCAGCCTTCGTCTGTCAGGAGCGGGGAGCCATAGATCAGGTCTATGGTCATATTGGTAAACCCCTCGCGGAAGCTCCATTCAATGCTTTGTCTGGCTTGGCCCGCATGATGCGCCCGGTTCATCCACCGCAGCTCTTCCTCAAAAAAGGATTGAACGCCCATACTCAGGCGGTTGATGCCGGCCTGTTTCCAACCTTTCAGGTGATCGGGAGTAATATCATCAGGATGTGC
This sequence comes from Flavisolibacter sp., assembly GCA_036263415.1. Taxonomy (GTDB): domain Bacteria; phylum Bacteroidota; class Bacteroidia; order Chitinophagales; family Chitinophagaceae; genus Flavisolibacter. The sequence continues at coordinate 904 of DATAHC010000059.1, read as the reverse complement.
TTCCAGGGTGATCTCAGCATCGCCGGATACCGGAAAGCAGCTTTTGATCTCCTGCAGGATGGCTTCACAGTCTGCCAGGGAAAGGAGGCTGGGAGTGCCGCCGCCAAAGTAAATGGTTTCTACAGCGGCACCTTCTAGGTAGTCTCTTTCAAGCCTGATCTCTTTCAAAAGCGCCTGCACCAGGTCATCTTTATAGCGCAGTGAGGTGGTAAAATGAAAGTTACAGTAGGTGCAAGCCTGCTTACAAAAAGGGATATGCAAATAAATTCCTGCCAACTTCGTTATGGATTCGTGCGTCTGGTATGTTGCCAAAACTGGCGTGACGCCTTATTTTTATCAAACCAATGGCTAAGATAAACCACCTGCTGACAGCTTTCCTTGTTTTAACACTCTTATGGGGGCAAAGCTATGCACAGGGATATGCCATCCGCTATCAGCCTGCCGCAGGTGAGGACAGTATCGTATTACAGCAGGCGGGACTACAAACGCAATTTACCAGCCGGAACGAGGCCACGCTCTATATCTTCAAGCTGCCGGCCCTGCTGCAGGGAATGGGCTTTATCACGGCTTCCATGGACAGCCTGAAGATCGATTCTGCATCGGCGCGCCTGCAGCTCTACCTGGGGGAGCGTTATAAATGGTCGCATATTTATACATCCGCTCAGGATCAGTCGTTGCTGGAAGCCATACACTGGCAGGAACAGGCTTTTACCAAAACCGTCGATTTCAAGGCCTGGCAGGGATGGCAGCAAAAGATCCTCGACTACCTGGAGGAGAACGGGCACCCTTTCGGAAAAGTATACCTCGATAGTCTGGATATCCGGGAAGGCCTTGTGCAAGGAAGATTGAAGATTGAGCAGGGGCCGGTTTATACGATCGACAGCATCCGTATCTATGGAGATGC
>DATAHC010000058.1:0-2061 GCA_036263415.1 Flavisolibacter sp. | reverse complement strand
TGGTGATAAAGGCTTCATCCACCGATAAGGAACTAACCTTCATCGAGTCGGTCCCATTGGCGGCTCTGATATAGCGTTCCTCACCCGAGCCGATTCCCAGGATTTGCGATGACAGGGAAATCTGTTTGATCCCTGGTAATTTTTGATACTCATTCTTGAATACCTGCGCATCTGCATTTTGAAGCTGCACGTCCAGCAGGTTCTTCTGATCAAACCCCAGGTCATAATTTACGGAATACTGATACTGGCGGGTGATAACAATAACAGCCATAATGAATCCGAGCGAAATGATAAACTGTGTGGTCAGCACTACTTTTCGGAAAATAGAACGCCCGCTTCCTTTTAGCTCCTTCCCTTTCAATGCATTCAGCACGGATATTTTGGAGAAATAATGGGCAGGCACCAGACCGGTTACTCCACCAATGAGCAGGGCGAAGAAAAAGAAGCCGGTGAAGGTTTGCCAGGTGGGCCTCAGGTCAATGGGAGACGTTTCAACCATCTCCATCAATAATTCTTTTCGGATCACCTCTGCAAACAAAGCCGAAAAAGCCAGGGCCACCAGTACAATGGTAGTAGATTCCACGATGAACTGGAAGATGATCTGCTTTTTCTGGCCACCCATCACTTTTCTCACACCGATTTCCCTCATGCGCTCCAGTGATTGGGAGATAGAAAGATTGATATAGTTGGAGCAGGCAGGAACCAGTACGATCAGTGTCATCAACCCAATAAGGAAGAGACCGAGGTAGCCCCAGTTCGGTCCAAGCTGGTCGTACAGCTCAGGACCAGGTACAATTCTATTCAGGGCTTGCAATCGGAAAGATGTTTTTATTTCTTCCTTTGCATAGCGCTCTTTGGCTATTTGGTCCAGGTACCGTTGCAGGTTAGCAGTATGGGCGTCGGCGCGCACCTGGAAATAAACATAGGAACCATGAAACGATTTCCAGCCTCCGTCATTTGGTAGCGCAGCGGTTGTGCTGTTGGATGATAAAGTAGCATACGAAGCAACCGCCTCAAATCCGAAATGGGTATTCGGCGGAAGGTCCTTGAAGATCCCGGTAACGGTAAAGCTTCCATAGCCTTCCATCTCAACCGCCTGTCCGATCGCCTCTTTGCTTCCGAAGATCTTTTTTGCCTCTGTTTCTGAAAGTACAAGGGAATTGGGGTTAGTGATCGCCGTTGCTTTGTTCCCCTGAACAAGCGGGAACTGGAAGAACTCGAAGAAATTGGGATCGGCAAAGTAGCCCTCCACCCGTATTTTTTTATCATGGTAGTGCACTTCGCCATTTAGCGACTGTTGAATGCGCACGACCTTCTCAACCTCTGGCAACTCCCGCAGCTTTTGGGCAAGTCCTGAAGGTGTGGAAGCGTAGGCTGGGTTATCCTTTTGGTCATGCACCTGGCTGGTAATCCGATAAATGCGGTCTTTATTAGGATGGAAATTATCGAACGTATTCAGAAAGAACAGCAGGGCAATGAATAAGAGGCTTAGCGACATACCCAGTGCCAGCCCGATAACGTTAACGATAGTAAAGAACTTATTCTTGGAAAGGTTGCGCACAGCGATGTTGAAGAAATTACGGAACATGGTTCAGTATGATTGGAAGGATGAGCAATAGTTTTTGTGCCGGTCGCAGCTACTGTTTTAGTTGAATGCAGCTTAGAGCGCCATCCGGGCCGAAAAACTGCTGTTAAGACTATGCCGTCTTATTATCATTTGATTTATAATGTCTTAGGCGAAAGTTGGATCCGCTTTTGTTCATTATCGTACAGAAAGTGTGCGGGATCGATACAGAAACAATATAGGAAGATCACCCGGAATACCTCAGCTACCGTTTTTAAGTGTTAATACTTTGAGTACCTGTTGCCGGTAAAGCTTACCGATCGGAATCAGGTTTTGTTGTATGCCGATTTCCTCCTGTGTGAACGTGTTGATCTTACTCAGCGAAACAATAAAGGAACGGTGCACGCGTAAAAAGGAGGAAGGCAGCATGGCTTCCAGCGCCGACAAAGCATGCTTGGTTACGATAACCCCGGGCGCGGTGTGTATTTTCACATAGT
>DATAHC010000057.1:0-6016 GCA_036263415.1 Flavisolibacter sp. | reverse complement strand
ATGCTTTCCGGCATCACCAGGATCAGGCGGTATCCTTTCACAGCGGCCACCAATGCCAGTCCAATGCCTGTATTGCCGGAAGTCGGCTCGATGATGACACTGTCCTTATTCAGCAAGCCTTTATTTTCCGCATCTGTAATCATAGCCAGTGCGATCCGGTCCTTGATGCTCGCGCCCGGATTGTTCTTCTCAAGCTTTATCCAGACTTCATGGTCGGTTCCAAACAGTTTATTCAACCGTACATGCGGTGTATTTCCTATCGTTTCAAGAATGTTATTCGCTTTCACGTCATTTATAGTTTAGATGATGAAATTCAATGGTTCGGGAAAAGGGTTACGGTCTTTGATATGGATCTCGCTTTTATGATAGACTACGGAATTGGAGGGTATGCTATGGGTGATCCAAACGTTACCCCCGATGATGCTACCGCGCCCGATGATGGTATCGCCACCCAGTATGGTGGCGCCGGCATAGATCACCACATCGTCTTCGATGGTGGGATGCCGCTTAAAGGCCGCATAGGATTTTGCTACATTCAGGGCGCCGAGCGTAACACTCTGGTACAGCTTTACATTCGAGCCGATCCGGGCCGTTTCGCCTACCACGATGCCCGTACCGTGATCAATGGCAAACGACTCGCCGATGACGGCAGACGGATGGATATCGATACCGGTGCGTCCATGCGCATATTCCGTGAACAAGCGGGGCAAGAGGGGTACCTGCTGTTGCGCCAGCTGGTGCGACAGCCGGTAAATGGCGGTGGCATAAAAGCCCGGATAGCTGATGATGATCTCAGCCAGATTCTGTGCCGCCGGATCGAAATTCAGGATCGCTTCGGCATCCTTCAGCAATTGCCGGTAAATGCCGGGAAGGGCTTCAAAAAAGGTTTCGGATTGCAGCGCGGCGGTCTCCAGATCAGTTGCCGTTTTGGATAAGAGCCGGCAGAGTTCCTGCTGCAGTTCCGTTTGCCGGGCAAGGGCCGCCGCTTCCTGCCATTCAGCTTCCTCCCGGCTGAACAGGAACCGGAAGATCCCTTCAATCAAAGCTTCCGCCGCCGGTTTATCGATAAACCGCGCCTGTGCCTTGAATTGGATCAGTTCTTTTATGAAATCCGTGTTACGCATGTTCTGTTATTGAATCAGGCAGGCCCCCACGGTCATGTGGCTGGTCTGGTCAATTAATATGGCGGTACCGTTTGCAGGCAATACATCATATGGGTCAAAGGGAACCGGCTCTGCCGTTTTGATCGTGGCCCTTATCACATCATTCAGGGAAGCTGATCCCGGTGCGGGATTTTTCTCCAGCGTATTGACGTCAAGCTGGTAGGCGATCTCGCGCACCACTGCTTTTACCCTTCTACTGCCGTGCTGCAGTATATATTTATTGCCTTCTTTCAGGGGCTGGCTATCCATCCAGCACATCAGCACTTCGAACTCTCTTTCCAGTGTGGGAGCGTGTTCCTGTCTTACAATCACATCACCCCGGCTGATATCCAGCGCATGATCCAGGTGCAGGATCACGCTCTGGCCGGCAATGGCTTCTTCCACTTCCTTTCCGTTAATTTCAATGTTTTTTATGGTGGAGGAAAGTCCGGCAGGTAATACGGTAACCAGGTCGCCTACACGATAGGTACCACTGCTAATCTTTCCCGCATATCCCCTGTAATCGTGCAGCTCGGTCGTTTGCGGACGGATCACATATTGAACGGCAAATCGGGAAGGTCCTTCAGCATTGTTCTTTACCACTTCCAGATCTTCCAGGTGGGGCAGCAAGGGCTGTCCATTGAACCATGGCAGTGATGCAGAATTTTCAATGATATTATCACCTTTCAGCGCGCTGATGGGAATATAGTAGACCTGCTTCAGGTTCAGTTCCGCCGCTACTTTCTGATACGTCTCCACAATAGAATTAAATACGTCTTCGCTGTATTCTACCAGGTCCATTTTATTGACAGCCACCACCACATGCTGGATCTTCAGTAAGGAGGCAATGATCGAGTGCCTCCTGGTCTGCTCGATCACCCCCAGGCGGGCATCGATGAGAATGACGATGCATTCCGAATTGGAGGCCCCGGTGATCATGTTGCGGGTGTACTGAATGTGTCCAGGCGCGTCGGCGATGATGAATTTGCGTTTTGGCGTGGAGAAATATTTGTACGCCACATCTATCGTGATGCCCTGCTCGCGTTCTGCCCGCAGTCCATCCGTGAGAAGCGCCAGGTCAATATCAGTATAAACATTGTTCCGGCTTTGCTTTTTCAGCGTCTCGAGCTGGTCGTTCAATATATTCTTGCTGTCGTACAGCAGACGTCCGATCAGGGTACTCTTCCCGTCATCGACACTGCCGGCTGTTATAAATCTCAGTATGTTCATAATTCATTTCTTTCGTGATCAGAAATACCCGTTTTTCTTACGGTCTTCCATAGCCGCTTCAGACACTTTATCATCGATGCGGGTCTCCCCTCTTTCGCTGATGCGGCTTCCGGTGATCTCGGCTATAATGGCATCGAGTGTAAAGGCTTCGCTTTCCACGGCGGCGGTACAGGTCATATCGCCCACTGTTCGATAGCGCACCCTCCTGCGTGACACCTGGTCGCCCTCATCCAGCCTGATAAACGGAGACGTGGCGATCAGCTGACCTTCATATTCCAGGATCTCCCGTTCATGTGAGAAATAAATGGATGGCAATTCGATCTTTTCGCGTCGTATATAGTTCCAAACATCCAGCTCGGTCCAGTTGCTGATCGGGAACACGCGTACATTCTCTCCCTTGCTGATCTTGCCATTGTACAGGTTCCAGAGTTCGGGGCGTTGACGCTTGGGCTCCCAGCCGCCGAATTCATCACGTACGGAGAAGACACGCTCCTTCGCCCTCGCCTTTTCTTCATCCCTGCGGGCACCGCCGATACAGGCATCAAAGCCGAATTCCTCGATCGTATCCAGCAGCGTAAATGTTTGCAGTGCATTCCGGCTGGGCAGCTTGCCGCCTGCTTCCTTCAAACCCTTCTCCCGGATGGTATCTTCCACGTAGCGTACGATCAGTTCCTCCCCTATTTCATGGGCCAGGCGGTCGCGGAAATTCAGGGCTTCCCTGAAATTGTGACCGGTATCGATGTGCACCAGCGGGAAGGGAAATTTGCCCGGGCGGAAGGCCTTCAGGGCCAGGTGAACGAGGGTGATGGAATCCTTTCCACCCGAAAAAAGCAGGGCTGGCTTTTCAAACTGACCGGCCACTTCGCGAAGGATATAGATCGCTTCAGCTTCCAGTTCATCGAGATAATCCAATTGATAGCTCATGTTCTTTTATGATTTAGATAGGGCATTTGTATGTACGTGCAATCCACATTCTTTTTTGCTGGCATCTTCCCACCACCATCTGCCGGCCCGGAAATCCTCACCTTCCTTAATGGCGCGCGTACAAGGTGCGCAGCCGATGCTGACAAAGCCCCGGTCGTGCAGCACATTATAGGGAATGGCATGCTCCTTTATATAGTTCAACACTTCTTCAGTGGTCCAATGCAGCAGCGGATTGTATTTGATGATCCGGTTGGTTTCGTCCCATTCCAGCAGTGTGAGGTCGCTTCGGTTGGGCGAATGCTGTGCCCTCAGGCCCGTGATCCAGACACTGTTGCCCTGCAGGGCTTTGCGCAAGGGCACTACCTTCCTTATGGCGCAGCACTGTTGCCGCAGGGCTACACTGGTATAGAAAGCATTCGGGCCGTTTTCCGCTACAAACTCCTGCAGCTGGTCCTGGTCGGGGTAGTATGCCTTTATTGGAAGCTGGTAGGTTTCCAACGTACGGCTCCAGGTGCTGTAGGTTTCCGGAAACAGGCGACCGGTATCGAGTGTGAACAAGGAAACCGGCACACCGCTTTTACTGATATGATCCGTTACCACCTGGTCTTCATAACTGAAGCTGGTGGAGAAGGTAACCGCACCCGGAAAAGCCTGTTGCAGGATTTGAATGGCCTCGGTAATGGAAAGCCTCTGTATACTATTTTGTAAAGACAGTAACCTGTCCTGTAATGAAATGGACATACGAATATGCTAATCAATTTTGAATGATTCAGACTAAACGATAGAGCAAGCAAAGCGTGGGGAAACAACTGCGGGTCAACAACAACAGCAACGCTTGTAATCGTTATTCTTTACTGCGTTGCAAAAATGGAAATGCTGAAGTGTAGTTGCTTTATTCATACCTGACAATTAAGTGATTCTGTAATTCACTTATCAATGTGCGGAGAAGTTATCTGGCCAAAAGCAGGCACGTACCGAATCAGAGGTGCCTATATTTATATTCCTTGAATACTATAGGATCTGACTTATCTCTCCCGCTATTGCAGGATGGACGTAGCACCTGTACTCTCTTTTTAGGAGAGCGGTTGCCAAGGTTTCATCGGGCCAATTCCCTCCGCCTTTCTTGATAAGCATATTAAGAACTGGGACAAAAATAATCATTTTATGATTAGTCTACCAAGTTAGTAGGTTTTATTTTCAGCTTTAACAATTCGAGCACAGGAATTGCATCATGGTTGAAGAAATGAATGTTGGAGCAACAACGTACAGGGCTATACTAATTTTCCAGATCCAGACCCATGTGCCAATTATCAATGTGCCTATATGGCAATGCAATAGCAGAGAGTCGTCAGATGTCGGACTTCAGACGTCGGCTGTCTGGCGTATTATCTTACCTCAGAGGCACTGTGGCACAGAGTTCCACGGAGACGGCTTCGCCGTTAGGTTTCACGCGGAGGCGCTGAGGACGCGGAGGGATGGCTTCGCCATCTAATTAGTTCGCCCAGAGCTAAGGAGCAAAGGAGGAGAGGCAAATATGCAGATTATCATTGTACCTATATGCCAATTTAAACAGCCCGTCATTGTAGTTTCATTCCAAGCATAAGAGAGTCATCCCGACGAAGGAGGGATGATACGATCAAGCTATTGTAGTGTCAGACTGCACCTGAGTTCCGACCGTCATTGCGAGGACGCAGGACGCGTGTCCCGTCTTCAGCGGGAAAGCAATCTCCCACACCTCCAGGCTGTATTTTACCTTCTATTATTCCTTCTTCTTACCTCAGTTTCCTCTAGGAAAGGGCTTCTTCATTTCGTATCTTTATAGGGATGTTATTACTGCAATCTATTATATCAATTTCTATCTCATCTTTCCCTACTGGATTGAACCCAGAGACTACGGGGATACAACGGGGTAACAACGCAGTAACTACGGGTAAAGACTGCTTTGGCCCCCCTTCTCTATCCTCACTTCCATAAGACTTCTATTAGACTTGCATTAGGCTGCCCCGGACCCTCCCAGAAGGAGGTAGGGAACTCCCATGCCTTAGGGTGGGATTAGCCATTGGTTTTTCCTGAATAAGACTAGAAGGATCATTAGTAGGTCTATATGATAGAGTGGAAAGGCGGTGGGAGAAGCCGTAAGAGGGCTCTATTTCTTTCCTTTCTATCCAGTGGTTGACAGTTGGCTAGTTCCCACTACCTCATCTTTGCTAAAGGGATTAGGAACACCTTATCTCTATTCTTTACCCATTTAAACAGAAGATATTATGGCACGGCAGGCAGGATTGATGAACATCAAAGGAACGATTGAAGACTTTACTTTTTACCAGATGAAAGGGAACTGGTATGTGAGACGGAAAAGCTCCCTTACCAAGAAGAAGTTCCAGAAGAAGGCTTGCTTTGAAAGGAGCAGACAGAGTGCATCCCGGTTTGGCAGTGGGTCGAGGATCGCATCGAGGTTGTATAAGAATCTGCCGTTTGAACTACGGGAAGTTGGCTTGTACAGGCAATTGATGAGCAAGGCTCTTGCATACCTGAAGGAAGGCAAAACAGAACTGGAGGTGGTGGAGCTGCTGGCGGCATCTATTGGGGTGAAAGTTGATAAAGCGGAGGAAGTGGGTGGAAAGGTGACGTCGGTGTATGGGTCGTATACCGCCAGGGGAATAGCGAACAGGGAAAAGGTAATATCGAACAGGAAACAAGGGGGAGGAATAATGAACAGG
>DATAHC010000056.1:0-15945 GCA_036263415.1 Flavisolibacter sp. | reverse complement strand
GCATCCACGCCCACCTGGTCGATCGGCTGAAGGGTGATCTCCGTAGCCAGCTCCGGAGTTTGAACGCGGGTAAAGAAATCGTATTTCTCACGCAGCTTGATATAATCCGGTAGGTACCTTCCGGCCTGGCGCATCATCCATACGGGGGGGCGCTCAACGGGTTCCTGTCTTAAAGCTCTTAATAGCAGATCGTTCTTAAGTTGGGTCATGTGTTGCGTATTACTGGTAATAATTATAAACGGACTCCAGCATTTTCTCCGGCGCCGGTTGCGCGCAGGTGATAATGGTGTTGCCGGTGTAGGTTTGCAGTGCTGTACGGGTAGTGCCGCCAATAGCAAAACAAACGGTTGTATCGTTCAGTTGGTTCTCTTTAAAAAAACTATGCACGGCACTGGGGCTGAAAAACAGCACCGCATCAAAAGCCTCACCGATCCTTACCGGTGTTTCCTCCGATTCATACACCATCACTTCCTGCACGCCGATCCCTGAGGCGGCGAGCAAGGCCGGTAATTCTTCCCTTCTTCTGGTACCACAGAAAAAAACCACTTCCTTCGGCTGCCGGAGAATGATCTTTTCAGCCAGGGCTGCGGCATGGTCTGCTTCTTCCAGAATGATCGGTGGCAGTCGTTGGGCATTCAGGATCGTTGTCCTGGTCTTTCCGGAAAGGCTGAACAGGTTCCAGCCGGGTACCTTATCTGTGAGGTAGCGTTCTACCGCTTTCACCGCATGTGAGCTGGTAAAAACAGCGGCCAACGGAAGCTCCGCCAGGTAGGCAATTTGCGTTTTCAGCGTTTCATTTTCGATATAACGAATATTGATGAAAGCCTGATCCCGGATCGTAAAGCCTTTCTCCCGGGCCTGTACCAACAGCGCAGGCTCCAGCTTTTTGGTGCTGAGTATCTTAACCCTGGCCATCGGCTGCTAATCCGGTTTTGCGGATCTGGTCAACCAGCTCCTGTCCTCCATTCAATAAGATCTCTCGCGCAGCCCTGATACCCAGGTCGCCGGCTTCTGTAACCGGTATTGTTTTTTCTACTGAAGCTTTGGTGCTGCCATCCGGAGCCACGATGTTCCCTTCAAAAAAGACCTGGCTTTCCTTCACCATTGCCAGCGCGGAAATAGGCGTGGAGCAGCCACCCATCAGGGCACTGAGAAAGGAGCGCTCTATATGTGTACACAGAGCCGTTTCCCTGTCATGAAAATGCTGACAACTGGTAAATGCCTGATCATCTTCCTCCCGGCATACAATGAGTATCGCTCCCTGTGCGGGTGCCGGCAGCATCCAGTCGAGGTCAATGGAACGTTCGGGCCGAAGATGAATGCGTTCCAGTCCGGCTGCTGCGAAAATGGCCCCGTCCCACTCATGCTCCTGCAGCTTGCGCAGGCGGGTGTTCACGTTGCCGCGCAGGTTCTCTGTACGGTCGCCGGGATACCGGTGACGCCATTGGGCGATCCGACGGATGGAACCTGTGGCTATAGTGTGTGAAGTCGTCAGATGATGGGTATGCGATCCAACGGATGACAGGTCTGTCCAGCCCTTACCGGTATAGCCCAGCCTTTCCGGGAAGGCATCGTCCTTATAAACGAGGATATCCTTGGCAGAAGCCCTTTTTAATACTGCCGCTTCGCGAATGCCCTGGGCCATTTGTGTCGGAACATCCTTCATGGAATGTACCGCAATATCAATACGGTTATTCAGTAAGGCAGCATCCAGGGTCTTGGTAAATACACCGGTCACGCCCAGCGCATATAAGGGCGTAATGGTATCTACATCGCCTTCGCTTTTCATGTAGACCAGCTCCGAAGCGTGGCCGGCCTGTTTCAGCAGGTCCTGCACCAGCGTAGCCTGCCACACAGCCAATTGGCTGTCTCTGGTACCAATGCGTAAAACTTTTGACATTAATTCTTAGCGCTTATAAATTGATTCAGGGCAGCAATGTACTGACAGCCTTTCTGATTTTGTATTTTGATCTTACCGGCTGTTTCGTTCAGCACGCGCTGGATATGCACTTCAATGGTTTTGGCGCAGGTGGTGGTGGAAGGTGCATATTGGGGATGCGCATATAATTCCTTCAGCTTCAGCTTCAGGTTCTTCAGCATGGGAACATGCTGGCGCATGTCACACCATTCTTCAAATTCCTGCATCAGTTCAGCAATGATGGCCTTTGCCTTGGGTACTTCCGCAAGGCGCATCTTCAGGGTCTCGTCTTTCAGCTTCGACAATTCATCCACGTTCACCAGTTGAACATGTGGTAATTGCCATGCATCCTTTTCTACGTTATAAGGTATGGACAGGTCAATGATCAGTTTGGGACCATAGCCTTCCAGGTGCTGCTTTAAAATGATCGGCTCCGGTGAATTGGTAGCCACGAGTATGATGTCGGCTTTCGCGATCTCTTCGGTCAGGTTGTCGAGTGTAGCAGCTTTAAGCCCCAGCTCGCCGGCCAGCTCGGCTGCCTTTTCAGGCGAACGGTTGATCAGGGTAATGTTCCTGGTGCCCAGGTAATCCACCATGTTCTTGCAGGTATTGCGTCCGATCTTTCCTACGCCCAGCAGCAAAATGTTTTTGGTGGAAGGAGCGGTCACTTTATTGCGGATATACTGCACAGCGGCAAAAGAAACGGAAACGGTGCCGCCACTCAGCTCGGTGGTATTCTTGATCTGCTTCGACGACTGCAGTACGGAGTTCACCAGGCGTTCGGTGAAGCCTCCGATAAAGCCCTGTTCCTTGGCAAAGCGCGCAGCAGTCTTCAGCTGGCCTACGATCTCATAATCGCCCAGGATCTGGGAGTCCAGTCCGGCACCAACCGAAAATACATGCTCGATCGCTTCACGGCCGCTTTTAATATAGGCCGATTTCAGGAAGGTTTCGGCAGTTCCGGTAGTTTGTGCGCAAAGCAGGGCTACCAGCTGGTGGCTGCAGGAAGCGAAGCCATAGATCTCGGTGCGGTTGCAGGTGGACAGTACAAAGAGCTCGTCAAGGCCCTGGTGGTGTGCATCTTGTAAAAGGGAAGTGTATTGATCGTTGGAAATAGCAAACTGGCCGCGAACACAGGCATCTGATTTTTTGTAATTAATGCCCGCAACAAAGAAATTTGATATGTTCTTGAAGTATTGCTTTTCCATTTCGGGTGAATCGTCAAACACGCTGCAAAAGTAAATTCGGTGCTTTCACTGGCCTAAATTTACTGTCATTCATATGTCATTTAAGACCATGATTTTCATCAGGTTTCTTAATGGTCAGATCAATTGAGCTTTTTCCCGAATGAGTTGTTATCCCTTTTTTACATTTGCCGGGGTTTACCCCTATAATTATGAAAAGAGCTGTTGTTTTGATGAATCTGGGCTCGCCCGATTCCACTGAAGTCAAGGATGTAAAGCGCTACCTGGACGAGTTCCTCATGGATGAACGCGTGATCGACAAGCCCTGGCTGCTGCGCGCCCTGCTGGTGAAAGGCATCATTGTGCCCTTACGGGCACCTAAATCGGCCGAAGCCTACAAAACCATTTGGACGGAGAAGGGTTCGCCACTGATTGTTATCTCCAAACAATTGCAACAGGCCCTGAAAAAGGAGATCGAGGAGCCGGTGGCCATTGCCATGCGATACGGCAATCCGACTCCGAAGGCCGCTTTCGATGAACTGGTGGAAAAGAACCCCGACCTGGAGGAAGTGATTGCCGTTCCGTTATATCCGCATTATGCCATGAGCAGTTTTGAAACGGCCGTGGAGTATGCAAAAGAGCAGCATACGAAAGGCGGCTATCGTTTCAAGCTGTCCATGGTGAAGCCTTTCTACGACAATGAAGAGTACCTGGCGGCGCTTTGCGACAGTATTCAACCGCACCTGCAGCAGGAATATGATCAGATCCTCTTCAGTTATCACGGTATACCTGAAAGGCACATCCTGAAAAGCGATATTACCGGAAGCCATTGCCTGAAGTCGCCCGATTGCTGTGATGTGCCTTCAAAGGCTCACGACTATTGCTACCGCCATCAGTGCTGGACCACCACCAAACTGGTTACAGAGCGATTGCAGATCCCTAAAGAGAAATGGGGTTTTTCCTTTCAGTCGCGCCTGGGCCGCGACCCCTGGCTGAAGCCCTACACCGCGGTGCGCCTGGCAGAACTTCCAAAGGAAGGTGTGAAAAAGATCGTAGTAGTTTGTCCTGCCTTTGTCAGCGACTGCCTGGAAACCATAGAAGAGATGGGCGAGGAGGGAAGGGAGATTTTCCTGCACGCCGGCGGCGAATCCTTTACCCTGATCCCCTGCCTGAATGTGCATCCGATGTGGGTGAGCGCCCTGGCGAAGCTGATCGGCGATGAGTGATGAGTGATGAGTGGAAGTGTCCTGTATTTGATGATTCGATAGTATATGGTCAATTATCTTGTTCAAAATCATAAGCTATGTTTTTGAACCTGGCACATACTAAAACGGAAGTATTCCAATATTCAAGAAGTTTTGTAAAATATTGCTATCAGTTAACAAATGATTTTCCTTCCGAGGAAAAGTACGCAATGGTCCAGCAGATAAGGAGAGCAGCTTTGTCTGTTCTTTTGAATATTGCTGAAGGAAGTTCCAGAACTTCTTCTCTGGAAAGGAAACGGTTCTATGAGATAGCGCGCGGTTCGATTATCGAAGTTGATACAGCTTTCGATTTGGCAGTAGACCTAAAGTATTTATCGGAAGAAAGACTTCAAATAATTGAATCTATTACAATAAGTATTTTTAAACAGCTGAGTGCCTTGATCAAGGGGCAGATAACCCATTGATCACTCATCACTCATCACTCATCACTCATGTACAATTACATCAAGGCCCTGCACATCATCTTCGTCGTCACCTGGTTTGCCGGGATGTTCTACATCGTACGGCTTTTTATATACAATGCCGAGGCCAACGAAAAGCAGGAGCCGGCACGGTCCATATTGAAGGATCAGTTCAGCATCATGATCCGAAGGCTATGGCTCGGTATCACCTGGCCTTCGGCAATACTGACGCTCATTTTCGGACCCTGGGTGCTGTTGAATGGTAACTGGGATCAGAGCCTGGGCACACCCGGCGGTCGCTGGCTGTTGGTAAAGCTCGGATTGGTGGTGCTGCTCTATGGCTATCATTTTTCGCTTCACCGAATCTATAAAAGCCAGTTGCAGGATCAGTTCCGCTTTTCTTCTCAAAAGCTCCGTATCTGGAACGAGGTGGCTACTATTTTCCTCGTAGCCATTGTGATGCTGGCTACCGTGAAACAGGCCATGAGTTTTGTCTGGGGACTAGCCGGCCTGGTGGGATTCATTATCATTCTTATGAGTGCGATCAAAATTTATAAGCGTATGAGGAATAGCGAACAGGGAACAAGGAACCGATGAATGGAAAAGGAAACTTCTGTTCATCAGGTTTATTTTCAGTTCAGCTCACCATTGGCTAATCAGCTAATTATCCCATCAGCTAATCTGCCATTCCTTCGTTCGTTTCCAACATTTTCCCGGCTTTCCTTCGTTGCTGAGGCTACGGCAAGGCTACAAACAAGCTACGCATAGGCTCCTTTTTACCTCCCTTTGTGCCCCTTCGCGCCTTTGTGCCTTAGTGGTTCAAAAAGGCAAAACGAGCCTTTTCCTTCCTTTTCACGCCCAAACGATCCCGTTCATGCCCAAACGGGACAGTACCCCTTTCCCGCACCAGTAAGTTTGCCCTAAAAGGAAATTAGTATGAAACGACTTCCCCTCAAATACCACTTTGTCCGCGGCCGTATCGGTAAACTCTTTGTCATCAAGCGCTACAAAGGCGGTGTTGTAGTGATGACCCGCTATCCGGATATGACCAACATCATCGCATCTGAAAAGCAGAAGCTTCAGAGAAGACTCTTCAAGCAAGCCGTTAAATACGCCAAAGAAATCTTCTCAAACCCGAGTAAGAAAGCCGAAAAGAAAAAGGAGCTCCGCCGCCCCAGACGCCTCTTCCAGGCCCTGATGAAGGAGTGGTTCCGTAAGAAGGCAAGTAAGGACTACAGTAATCGTAGACGCCTCCGCATCTGGAAGACCAATATGGAATTGAATAAAGGAAAGCTGACCATCATAAGTTATGATAACACTCCTCGTAATCCCGCTGGGGCGGGACCGGCTCCGGGGGATGGCGCTGTCATACCTCCATGCAATGACGGTCAGGCTGTTGGTTCAAACATGTATTACAATAGTTTGGTACAATAAGGGAATGCTATAACCGGTTACGCCAAAAGCTGAAGTCTGATCTCCGACGTCAGACAGCTATCCCGACTGTTTCATTGGCATATATGCACATTGATAATCGGCACATTGACCCGGCTGTTCCATCCGCTAATTAGCTAATTATCCCATCAGCTAATCAGCCAAAGCGCCTGCTTCCTCATACGTGATCAGCGATGTCTTGCGCTTCCTGCGCGTACGGTTGATCCACATGATCGTACCGGTTACAGGGAAGGTGACACCCAGCAGGCAAACCATAAAGGCTATGATCTTCGACGGCATTCCCCATAAGCTTCCGGTATGCACCGGCTTGAACGTAGATCGTACCCGTGCCCCCAGGCTGCGTTCTGCATAGGGAAGGGTACCGATCACCGCACCGGTATACTGATCGAGGTAGATGGCATCTGTTGCCGCTTCATGGATGGCCTTTTGAGGCAGGACAGAAATAGTAACTGCTGCGGTGGAATCCTTTGGGAAACTGATAGTGTAGGACACCGCCTGGGGTACCGCCGTGGTGCCGGCTGCCCATGCCTGGTCAAAGGAAATGGGTTTTGTATCAGCCTGATAAACGGATTGGGGAGGCGGCGGGTTTTTCAGCGGCGAATTAGTGACCGTATAAATCCCTTTATTGAACCATTCGAAGGACCAGGCCAAACCGGTAAAGGCAAATAGGAACAGAAAGATGGCGCTGTAAAAGCCCATCACAATATGCAAGTCGTGGTTCAGCCGTTTCCAGTTGGCATCCCACTTCACACGCAGGCGGTTCTTCAGGATCCTTCTGGTTTTGGGCCACCATAAAATAATTCCCGTGATCAGGATAAATAGAAAAATGAAAGTAGCTACCCCTACGATGATCTTGCCCGGTCCTTTATCGGTACCCAGCAGCCAGCGGTGCAGGGCAAACACCTGGTAGAAACCGGTTTCGCGGTAGCTGTATTTTTCCAGCACCTTACCGGTATAGGGATTTACAAACAAGGTATAACCAGGCTGGCGCTCCGCCGAACGGGCTTCCTTTCCGCCGGCTGCCGGTTCCGGCTTCCGTTGGATGGGTTGACCAGCTTCTCCCTGCTTTTTCTTCGGTGGAAAATTGGCGCTGATCTCTACCGAACGCTCCGGATCAGAATAGACTTTGATCCCACCCACTTTAGCATCGGGATAAGCTGTTTTCACCTGCTTCACCAGGTCCTGGAGTGGCAAACGGCTGCCTCCTTGAGCTACATAATACCGGTCCTTGTTTATTGCCATCTGAAGATCCTTTTCAAAGACAAGGATAGCACCGGTAAGGCAGGCGATCAGGATCACCAGTCCGGCGGCCAGACTGAGGTAGAGATGGATGCGGCGGAAGAAAACTTTCATGTGTGTGCGTTAAAAGGCAAAAAGAGGTAAAACCGAAAGGTTTTACCTCTTGTATAACTGTGTTTAATTAAAATTTATAAGAGACCGTAGCCACCAGCTGACGCGGTGGAATGGGGTTGATGCTGTAGTTCTCATGAACATAATAGTTCAGCGTATTGGTGAGATTGGAAACCTTAGCCAGCAGGGAAACCTTTTTAAAGGAATAACCGGCAGCGATATCGGCGGTGGTGAATCCATCTACTGCTATCAGGCGATTATAGGTCTGAGCCTGGCCTACATTATTATTCCAGCCACCAAAGCGATCCCCTACATAGAAAACAGAGCCACCCAGTTTAAAACCCTTCAGGGCGCCCTGACCGAATGTGTAGAAGATACTTCCATTCGCCGTATGTTCCGGGTTGTTCACCAGGCGTTCGCCGGTAATGAAGCTTCCTTTTTCCGGTGAGGTTTTCGTATAGCGGATATAGTTATGGCTGTAACCGGCCGTGATATCCATGCCTTCCACCGGATGCGCCGCCAGGTCTACCTCCCAGCCGTCACTGGTGGTTTGTCCGCTCAGTACTTTGATCGTGGCATCACTGTTGGGCGTCACACCATCGGCCTTGAAAGGCGCCATCTGTGCCAGGTTGTTATTGATGATGCGGTAAACCGTAACATTGGTACTGAGCTTTCCTTTGAAAAAATCGTTCTTGATGCCTACCTCATACTGATCGATGATGGAAGGAGCAATGGCTGCGCCATATACATCCTGGCCGGTATTTACGGTAAAGGAGTTGGCATAGCTGGCAAACAGGGAAGTAGTAGCTGCAGGTTTATAGACAATGCCGAAGCGGGGAGAGAAGGCCTTGTCGTACCGGTTGCTGCCTTTGGTGGTAGCACCGTTGACCAGGCTTAATGAATCAATACCCCGGGTTTCCACATACGACCAGCGGATACCGGCCAGGAGGTTGAATTTGTCGGAAAGCTTTACCAGGTCCTGCACATAGCCACCGATACGGTTGATCGGCGCTTCCGTTTTGCGGATGGCCGTAGCTACCGGCATATCAGTGCGCTGCTGGTATTTTTGGAGATCGAAAATATTGATGCGGTCATAGCTGCCCGCAGGAAGACCGGCTACGGCAGGGTAGCTGAAGCCATAGGCCGTAGTGAAATAACGGTCGGCATCCACCCCACTCAGGAAGGTATGCTCCAGGTTGCCGGTCTTGAAGTTTCCGTTCAGATTCACCTGGGCGGAATAGTAGTCCTCATCGGTCAGGGTTCTGCCAAGCGGACGCACCCAGTCGCCGTTTGCAGCTGCCTGTATGCGCTCCGTGGCGAAATAATCTCTTTTATAAAACTGATAGGAGAGGGAGGATTGCAGTCTCCAGGCCTCGGAGAATTTATGGCTGATGCTTGCAGTGGCGGTAGCCTGTTGGGTGGTGGCATACGACCAGCTGGCGCCCAGGTAGCGGGAGCGGGGCACGTCCGGTATTTTGGTATCACCTATGGTTCCGATCCCGAAATCGGGCGTGAATTCATGGTTCAGGTAATCACCTTCCAGCACCAGGGTGGTTCTGTTGCTGAGTTTATACAGGAAGGAGGGATTCACATAATAGCGTTTGGTATGTACCTGGTCGCGGTAACTGTTTGCGGTTTCATACGTGCCGTTCAGGCGGTAGGCCAGGTTGGAAGTAATGGGACCGTAAATGTCAAAAGCAGGTTTGTACAGGTCATAGCTGCCGGCACGGAAGGACACCTCTCCTCCGAATTTGAACTTGGGCTGCTTGGTGATCATGTTTACCACACCGCCTGGAGCTACCTGTCCGAAAAGGATGGCGGCACTGCCTTTCAATACCTCTACGCGGTCCAGGGAGCTCACTTCGGGCATGGCTCCGGAATTCACCCGGGATCCGTTCTTGAACAGGTTGCTGCTGCCAAAGCTGTAGCCACGGGCAGCAAAGGTTTCCTGCGAGCTGCCACGGGTTGTGGCCAGGTAAACACCATTGACATTCTTCACCACATCGCTCAGGCGCTGCGCCTGCTGGTCGCGGATCAGTCCCTGGCCGATCACGGCCACGCTTTGCGGCAGATCCATCGGATGGATGGGAACCTTGCCGATGGATAAGGTTCTGTCATTCAGTGTTTTGCCGGTTGCAATCACTACCGCATCCAGCTCACGGGCATTTTCCTGCAGGGTGATCTGTACCGGAACGGTCTGGTCCTTTTTAACGTCAACCGTCTTTTCCTGCGACTTCAGGCCCACCATGGAAATAATAAGGGTATAGCTGCCTTCCTTCAGGTTGGTGAAGCTGAAGCTTCCCTGGTCATCGGTGAGGGTTATCTTATTGGTACCTTTTATCTGGATGCTGACAGAGGCAGCGGGTTGATTGTCAGTGGTTTTGACGTCTCCTGTAATAATCCCGTTCGGGAGTTCGGGGTTTGTGACGACGGGGGTGTTGACAACGGCCAGGGTAGTTTGGGCGGATGTATTCAATCCTAAAGCCAGTACTGCTATAATTCCAAAATGCTTCACTTCGTTCAATTTTTTGCAAAGAGAAGCCCGGGTACTTTCATTTTTATGCCGTATCAGGAAAAAGGAATTACGGAAAGGGGAAATAGTCAATAGTGAATAGTCAATAGTGAACGGTTTGTAGCTTATCTGTATCTGGTTAAGCCTCAGGGATTCAATGGATTGGCTTCTGAATGAAAGATATGCTGCCGGTGGGTGGATCCCCATTGATGGAGCTCGCCAATCAGCTTTTCTAGGGTATAGCTATAGGGGGTAAGGCCGTATTCTACTTTCAGGGCTATTTCATCGTGAACACACCGGCAAACCAACCCATTAACTTCCAGTTCTTTGAGTTCTTTCGAGAGGGTTTTGGCTGTTATGCCTTTCAGATCTTTCTGTATCTCTTTAAAGCGTTTGCTGCCAAAAGAAAGGGAAACGAGGATCAGCACTTTCCATTTGCCGCTCAGAAGCTCCAGGGCATCCCGGATGGGCAGCATATATTCCTGGCAGGCTGGACGGGAGGGAGATAAGGTCTGCGTCATATGAAGAAGTGCCGGTTTCTTCTAGGATACCGGTATCCTGTAGTAAACTAAAGAAAAACCGATGGTTCAGCAAAATATGTTTGCAGTCTTAACCAAAACGAAACGCAAAATGAATTACCTACTTTGGGCCCTTCAGGCCACCCTCGCCTTATTATTTCTGTTCACAGGACTGAAAAAGCTGACCAGCAGCAGGGAAAAGCTGGGCCAGGACCTGCCCTGGACGCGTGAGCATTCTCTAAGCTTTGCCCGCTTTATCGGCGGCTCAGAACTGCTTATTGCTCTCGGACTGATACTTCCGGAACTCATGCACATATTCAGCTGGCTAACCTTTCTGGCGGGTCTTTCTTTCTGCCTGATCATGGTGCTGGCATCACTGCATCATATCAAAAGAAAGGAAGGAAAGGCAACACAATTTACCACCCTTCTTTTTCTCCTTGCAGCAATGGTAACCCTTGGAAGGGCATTCTACCCGGCCTAGTGCCGGAGGTTGAAAATAAAGCGCCAGGGTCCCCTAACCTCCATAAAAATCTGCCATCTGACCTCTGCGATCTGCCATCCGTCTTCGTACCTTTGCAGCCATTTTTCAAACTAAGCCAGGGGTCGCTATGTCAAATAAATATAAAGAGTTCAAACACCTGAACCTGCCTGCCATAGAAAAGGAAGTGCTGGAGCGCTGGAAGCAGCAGCAGGCCTTCGAAAAAAGCGTGGAAGTCCGTGAAGGGGCCACGCCTTTCGTATTTTACGAAGGGCCGCCCAGTGCCAATGGTATGCCGGGTATTCACCACGTGATCTCGCGTACCCTGAAAGACCTGGTTTGCCGCTATAAAACCATGCAGGGCTTCAAAGTACAGCGCAAAGGCGGCTGGGATACGCATGGACTTCCCATAGAGCTGGGTGTTGAAAAAGAACTGGGAATCACAAAAGAAGACATCGGTAAGAAGATATCGATCGCAGACTATAACCAGAAATGCCGCGAGGCGGTGCTGCGCTATAAAGATAAATGGGATGACCTTACCACCAAGATGGGTTATTGGGTGGACCTGGAAAAGCCTTACGTTACGTTCACCAACGATTATATCGAAACCCTTTGGTGGTGCCTGAAGGAGCTGTACCAGAAGGGATTACTGTATAAAAGTGTGTCTATCCAGCCCTATTCACCGGCAGCCGGAACCGGCCTGAGCTCGCACGAGCTGAATCAGCCGGGAACCTATAAAATGGTGAAGGATACCAGTACCGTAGCCATGTTCAAAGCGAAAAAGCAAGCCGGATCACAGTTCCTGTTCGATGCGGCGGGCTCCGGCGAGGTGTTCTATATGGCCTGGACAACAACGCCCTGGACCCTTCCTTCCAACCTCGGACTCACTGTAGGGCCAAACATTGATTATGTGCTGGTTAAGACCTTTAACCCTTATACGCACCTGCCCGTAAATGTGGTGCTGGCTAAAGCGCTGCTGGGCAAATACTTTAAGCCGGAAGGGGAAAATGGCGACTTTGAAGGCTATACTGCCGAACAAAAACTGCTGCCCTGGAAAATCCTGGCTGCATTTAAAGGTAAGGATCTCGAAAACCTGGAATACGAGCAACTGATGCCGTATGAGGCGAATTCCCTGGCAGCCGTTCAGGAGATCACGCCTGATGCCCAACCCTGGCGCATTTTGGCCGGCGACTTTGTAACGACGGAAGACGGAACCGGGATCGTTCATACCGCTCCGGCCTTTGGAGCAGACGACTATCGTGTAGGGAAGAAATATAATATCGGCATCCTGACCCTGGTGGACCGGGAAGGTAAGTTCGTAGACGGACTGGGGGAGTTTTCGGGACGGTATATAAAAGATTATAAATCAGCACCGGACTATGCTGATGTGAATGTGGACCTTTCCGTGAAGCTGAAAAAGGAAAACCGGGCTTTTAAAGTAGAAAAATACGAGCACAGCTACCCCCATTGCTGGAGAACTGATAAGCCCGTGGTGTATTATCCGCTGGATGCCTGGTTTATCCGCACGACCGCCAAGCGCGACCAGATGGTGGAACTGAACAAAACCATCCGCTGGAAGCCCGAATCGACCGGTACCGGACGCTTTGGCAACTGGCTGGAGAATATGGTGGATTGGAACCTGAGCCGCAGCCGTTACTGGGGTACGCCCCTGCCGATCTGGAGGACGGAAGACGGTTCGGAAGAAAAATGTATCGGATCCATAGAAGAGCTGAATACAGAGATCCGCAAAGCCAGCCAGGTACTGGGCGGTGAGGTGAATAAGCATTACCTGCACGATGGCATCCTGGATCTGCACAAGCCTTATGTGGATGAGGTGATCCTGGTTTCCGAATCCGGCCAGCCAATGCGCCGGGAGCCGGACCTGATCGACGTTTGGTTTGATAGCGGAGCCATGCCATATGCGCAATGGCACTTTCCTTTCGAGAATAAAAACACCTTTAAGGAAAGCTTTCCGGCCGATTTTATCGCGGAGGGCGTGGACCAGACCCGTGGCTGGTTCTATACCCTGCATGCCCTGGGCGTCATGCTTTTTGACAGCGTAGCCTATAAGACCGTCGTATCCAATGGCCTGGTGCTGGATAAGAACGGAAATAAAATGAGCAAGCGGCTTGGGAATGTGGTCGATCCGTTTGCTACCATTGAACAGTTTGGCGCCGACGCCACCCGCTGGTACCTGATCACCAACGCCTCTCCCTGGGATAACCTGAAATTTGACCTGGAAGGCATACGGGAAGTGCAGCGGAAGTTCTTTGGCACACTCTATAATACCTATCAGTTCTTTGCGCTCTACGCCAATGTGGATGGTTTTAGTTATAAAGAAGCGCCGATTCCACTGGCCGAGCGGCCGGAGATCGACCGATGGATCCTTTCTTCCCTGCAAACCCTGGTGCAGCAGGTAACCGCCGCTTTCGACGATTTCGAGCCTACCCAGGCCGGTCGCCTGATTGAGGACTTTGTGGACGAGCACCTGAGTAACTGGTACGTACGCCTTTGCCGGCGCCGGTTCTGGAAAGGGGAGTATGAACAGGATAAGGTGGCTGCCTACCAGACCTTATATGAATGCCTGGAAACCGTGGTTCGGCTGATGGCTCCCATTTCTCCCTTCTTCAGCGACGAGCTCTTCCTGAATCTGAATGCCGTTACCGGTCGCCATAAGGAAGCCTCCGTACATCATATTCTGTTCCCTGAAGCCACTACTGCCTGGATCGATAGGGGACTGGAAGAACGGATGCAACTCGCGCAGGACGCGTCTTCGCTGATCCTTTCCCTCCGCAAAAAAGTAAATATCAAAGTGCGCCAGCCCTTGCAGAAAGTGCTGATACCCGTACTGAGCCCGGGCATGGAACAACAATTGCACAAAGTGGAAGAATTAATCAAGGCGGAAGTGAACGTAAAGGAAATGGAATACCTGACCGATACGGAAGGCTTTATTAAAAAGAAGATGAAGCCCAATTTCGTAGCGCTGGGCAAAAAGCTGGGTCCGAAGATGAAAGCGGTTTCTACCGTATTGTCCGGTTTTACGCAACACGATATTTCTTTATTTGAAAAAGAAGGCAGATATTCAATCCCCGTTGGCGAAGGCGAAAGGGTGGAGGTGCTGTTGAGCGAAGTGGAGATCAGCAGTGAGGATATACCGGGCTGGACCGTGGCCAGTAAAGGTCCGTTAACGGTAGCCCTGGACATTCATATTTCACCGGAGCTGGTAGAGGAAGGAAACGCCAGGGAATTTGTGAATAGGATACAGAAGATCCGCAAGGACAGCGGATTTGACGTAACCGACCGGATAGAGGTGAAAGTAGCTGCCAATAATGGTATCGGCCAGTCGTTGGCTAAGTTTAATGACTATATTTGCGCCGAAATTCTGGCAGACAAGCTGGAGCTTACAACACAAATTGACGGTGGGACCGAGATCGAGGTTAATGACAACCAATTGATGGTCACCGTTTTAAAAAAGGGGTAATAAATGTATGGCTACAAAAAAGCAAGCACCTAAAAAAGCTGCTAAAGCAGCTAAACCTGCAAAAAAGGCTCCGGCTCCCAAAGCTGCACCTAAAAAAGCTGCCAAGCCTGCAGCCAAGAAAGCTGTGGCAAAAAAACCGGCCCCGGCTCCCAAAAAAGCAGCTGTAAAAGCTCCTGCCCCTAAAAAAGCGGTGAAGGCAGCCAAGCCAGCACCAAAGCCAGCAGCTAAAAAGGCGGCTCCTGCTCCGGTAAAAAAGGTAGCGGCCCCTGCTAAGAAAGCAACTCCGGCACCTGCCAAACAGGCGGAACCGGTAAAAAAGCCTTCTGTAGCAGCCCCTACGCATCAGGAAGTAAAGCCGGCTATCAAGCCTTTACCTCCGGCGCCGCCTAAAAAAGAAGTACCCAAAGCCCCTGTGAAAGTAGTGATCCCTAAAACCTCTACGAACAAGGCCGTTAAGTACGAACCCGATTTTACAAAGTCAGTATTAGATTCACATCAACACGAACAAACCGGCCCTACTATGCGCTATTCAGATGGAGAACTTGTGGAGTTTAGAGAATTGATCAACAAAAAGCTGGAAACAGCGAAGAAGGAACTGGCCTACCTGCAGGGTTTGATTACCCGGAAGGATGAAGGCGGTGATATGGAAGATGGTCGCTATATGACCATGGAAGATGGCAGCATGAGCATGGAACGGGAACAGCTGAGCCAGATGGCCAGCCGCCAGATCCAGTTCATCGACCACCTGGAAAAAGCCATCATGCGCATCGAGAACAAAACCTATGGCGTTTGCCGCGTCACCGGAAAGCTGATCGATAAGGCGCGCCTGCGTGCCGTGCCGCATGCTACCCTCAGTATTGAGGCGAAGCAGATGATGAACAAATAATCGCTTGAGACCTTTGATAAGTCCCGCCAACAGCGGGACTTTTTTTGTTACTATAATATATGTGGCAGTAAACTGCTGAGGAAAACCGCACCGGCCTATTTTTGCACGGGTTACCAGGCAGTGGAGCCGGCTCCGCATTCATCAAACAAGCACATAGATTTCATGAAAGTAGAATTCAGCTATAACAAGAAGCAGGTGTTGCAGGCATTGCGTTATCATTTTCTGAGTAAGAAAGAGATCCGTCTGATGATCATCCTGGTAAATGTTTTTGCTCTGGTAACGGCTGCCTTGTTCTACACCAAAAAGATCCTTCCTTTCGCGTTTCTGGTAGGATCCTTTCTGTGGTTCAGCCTGATGATCACGTTCTGGTTTTTACTGCCGGGCCTGGTGTACCGGCGTGCTTCCACATTCAAGGATCATTTCATTATGAATTTCGAGGACGATAATTTTTCGGTAGGGAATGAAAGAGGATCGCGGTCCTGGCCCTGGGAAGCTGTGAA
>DATAHC010000055.1:0-2433 GCA_036263415.1 Flavisolibacter sp. | reverse complement strand
CCATCGTTTTTTTTGACCGTGTTACCGGAGAGATCGAAACGCATAAGGTTACCGCCAATAATGCGCTGGGTGCCTTTCATGCTACGGAGCACCTGATCTACCAGGGCTATAAAAGAATTGCACACCTCACCAGTTCTCCGCAGCTCTCCATTACCAAAGAGCGGCTGGAAGGCTACCGTGAAGCCCTGCTCAAGCATAAAATGCCGTTCCAGGAATCCCTGATCCGCTATTGCCATCACGGCGGCATGATCGTGGATGAAGTGGAGGAAGCGGTGAACAGCCTGTTCAAATCGAAAACAAAGCCGGATGCGATCTTTACCGCCGGCGACCGGCTCACGACCGTTTGCTTCGGTGTATTGAAGCGCATGAAGCAGAAAAAGGAAGTTGGCTTTACAGGCTTTACCAATTCGCCCCTGAGCGACCTCTTCTCCCCTGCCATGACCGTAGTGAAGCAACCGGCCTTTGAAATCGGCCAGACAGCCACCGAATTCCTTATCCAGATCATCGAAAGCAAGCGTCCGGTAACGGACTTTGAAAGCAAGGTGCTGCCAACGGAGCTCGTGATCCGCGAATCGTCGAAAGCAGTAACGGCAAAGGAAGAAGAAACGGATTGATGCAGCCATCAGCTGCCAGACGTCGGACGTCGGCTTTCAGGCGTGCTGCTTTACCACAGAGGCACTGCGCACGGAGTTCCACGGAGATGGCTTCGTCAGGACCACTTCGCGGTTTTGGGTTCACGCGGAGGCGCCGCGTTCGCTGAGGAGACGGCTTCGCCGTTTAGTAGTTCGCCCGGAGCCAAGGAGCAAAGGAGGATTGGGTTTACTACTTGCTTCGGGACTTTCTATTATTTTTCTGGCGTAGGTTGGAACACAAAGGCGCAAAGAAAATACATGAAGCATTCCTTCTATTCCATCCTCACTTACTATGTAAACCTGCCTTCTGTTCTGCTGGCGTACCAACAGCCAGGGACAAGACACAAAGGGCCGCTGCGCGACCGCCTCGACTACATAGGAGTTCCTTACGGGTACATAACGGCCTTCACCTCAATCCTATTAATTCATTTAATTCTGCCTTTATCTTCTCTTGGAGCAGGTTTTTAGATCAGCATGATACGTACCTACGCAGGAACTATCGTAAGGAATGGTGGAAATATAGGACTGCTCCAGGGTGCCGCAGGCGCCCCTTCGTGTCTTAAAAACTCGTGCACCTTCAGCCGCTCTATGATGCACCTAAATTAGGTATGCTATCATAAGGATACGCCCCACTAAGGAACTGATGATAATTCCTTCGCGCCTTTGTGTTCCCCTCTACGCAAAACCTATCGTAAAGAAGGACCGTATACAAGTACGCCCCACTCATCACTCATCACTCATCACTGCTCACTGCTCACTCATCGCTGATTCATAATACTTCCTCAACACATAAAACGCTTTTTTCTTTCTTCCCTTATGATCATACAGTCCTTTGTTGTTCCAGCCTTCCTGGTACACCGGATGATTCCGGCGCGGGGAACGGAAATCGTTCAGGATCCAGGGCGACAAACCGGTATAATTCGCCGGCATACGCCTCATCATGGCCACCTGCTCCCGGTAATACCATTCCTGGTATTCTTCACTCCACCGGGTGAGGCTGTCCGCATGATAGCCACTCAGGGCTTCCGCTCCTGTTTCGCTGAAGAACAAAGGTTTGTCGTACTTCAGTTCCCAGTGTGCGGTCTCACAGGCATCCGGGAGGCCGCTGTACCAGCCCAGGTATTCATTGACGGCTACGATATCCGTATAAGCGCCGAGTGGATCGTCGATGGACATAATGCCATTGTTATTATGGACTTCCAGGGCGGCGGCGACAAGTCGGGAGGAATCCAGCGCTTTGGCTTCCTGCACCAGGGTACTCATGAATCGCGTGCGCGCCTCCTGCACGGGCGTTTCATTGCCAACAGACCAGATAATGATGCTGCACCGGTTACGGTCGCGTGTGATCATTTCAGTGAGTTGCTGTTTTGCCTTTTGCAGCACCAGGTCATTGGTGAAATCGATAGTCCAGTAAACCGGGATCTCCGACCATACCAGCAGTCCCATGGAATCGGCCACGCGGGTCATGTTCTCATTATGCGGATAATGCGCCAGTCGCATCATATTGCCCTTAAGCTCTTTCACCTGGCTGGCCAGCTCCACGGCATCTTTATAGGAATACGCACGGCGACCCTGCTGAGGAATTTCTTCATGAACACTAATGCCCCTCAGAAAAAGCGGCCTTCCGTTCAACAGTATCTGGTGGCCTTTTACCTCAATGGTACGAAAGCCGATACGGTCGTCCAGCTTCTCCGTTGCCGTACGGATGATGACCTTGTATAATTTAGGCGTATCGGGCGACCACAGTCGGCAATCACCCAGCGGTATCACGAAAGAAGCACTGATTCCATTGACAGGCACC
>DATAHC010000054.1:0-3307 GCA_036263415.1 Flavisolibacter sp. | reverse complement strand
CCTGATGTTCATTTTTCTGCTGGCACAACTTATCTATAAGAGCGTTAATTCTTTCCATTGTTATTGGTACTTTCGCTGTTTAACGATAGGATGGTTCATTGTGTAACGAAAAGATGTGCCTAAAATTACTAACAGATTGCAAATTGATTATTAAATAAGAATATTTATCCTGAATGTTTATCGAACCGAGCATTAGAGGAGAGCGACGTGGATGGATTGAAGTGATCTGCGGATCCATGTTCTCCGGGAAAACGGAAGAATTGATCCGCCGTTTGAAACGCGCCAAAATTGCTAACCTCAAAGTTGAAATATTTAAACCCGCGATAGATGTCCGTTATGATGCCATGAATATCGTATCGCATGATGAGAATGCTATTCATTCCACCCCTATCGACAGCTCGCAAACTCTTTTATTGATGGCGCAGGGAGTTGATGTGATCGGAATAGATGAGGCTCAGTTCTTTGACGATGAAATTGCCAATGTCTGTGATGAACTCGCTTTAAGAGGCGTGCGCGTAATCGTAGCCGGACTTGATATGGATTATACGGCCAGGCCTTTTGGCCAGATGCCTTTTTTGATGGCGAAGGCAGATTATGTAACCAAATTACATGCGATCTGCATGAAATGCGGCAATATTGCAAATTATTCTTACCGTATTATTCCTAATGAAGAGCAGATCATGCTGGGTGCCAAAAATGCTTATGAGCCCCGTTGCCGGAATTGTTTCATTTTAGACGGATCGTTAGATTGATTATCCAACACTAATATTATAAACTATCAGTTCTTACAAACAAATACTGGCACTGTTTAAAAAGGATCTTCTGCTTGAAATCAGGCAGCAATATGCATTTTATGGTGTGTTGTTGTATGTAGGCGCAACCATTTTCGTGTTATACATGACCATTGAAAATCCGGATACCCCTACCTGGAATGGTCTTTTTTGGGTGATTCAGCTTTTTATCAGTATCAATGCGGTCGCCAAAAGCTTTCTTCAGGAAAACAAAAACAGGCTTCTCTATTATTATACCCTGGCCAGCCCGCAAAACTTTATACTGGCGAAACTCCTTTTCAATGCTGTTTTAATGCTGGCAATGAGCTTATTAAGCATGATCCTGTTTTCCCTGTTCATGAACTATCCCGTAGAACGTACGGGGATATTCATCGGTATCGTATTCTTAGGAGGCTGGAGCTTAAGTATGGTATTTACCTTTCTGGCGGCAATTGCTGCTAAAGCCCAACAGAACGCAGCCATTATGGCCATTCTGGGCTTTCCCATTATCATCCCTCAGTTATTAATGCTGATTAAAGTTTCGGCAACTGCATTCTCTGTTACAGGATTCATACCGTCTGTCAACATCTTGTTATTACTGGCTTCCAACATCCTGGTCATCCTGCTGTCTGTTGTCTTGTTTCCTTTTCTATGGAAGGATTGAGATTTCATATTACCCAAGAACTGCCTTCAAATGTTTTTGTTTGCTTTTGGAAACCTATCTTTTTTTCGCTACAGTTCCCCTATCCCCCTTATTTTTGCTGCCAAATTAAAGATTGCTTGCCCACATAGTTCCTATTATGAATAAATGGTGGTGGAAAATAGTATGCATCGTTTTACTGACTTATGCAATTATAGGTGGCCTTTTACTGGATGTTCCGCACAAGCCTATAATTCAGGAATCTATCAGAAACTTATATTTCCACGTTTGTATGTGGTTCAGCATGATGATCCTGTTTACCATTTCCGTATATCATGCTGTTAAATACCTTAGAACCAATGCAATCAGGTCAGATATCCTGTCCCGGCAATATGCCGTTATCGGTATTCTCTTTGGAGTATTAGGGTATTGTACAGGAATGATCTGGGCCTCATTTACCTGGGCAGATCCCAACAGCTCATCCGCTTCTTCCTTCAGTGCCATTGCAAAAGACCCTAAATTGATTGGCGCTGCCATTGCCCTGCTGATCTACTTTGCTTACCTGGTTCTGCGTGATTCCATAAACGATATCGACAAGAAAGCAAGGATCAGTGCAGTCTATAACATTTTTGCCTTTGCTTTTTTATTTCCTTCTATCTGGATCATTCCCCGAATTCTGGATAGCCTGCATCCCGGTGGTCAGGGAAACCCGGCTTTAAATCCAAAAGATATCGACGCCCGGATGCGCCTTGTTTTTTATCCCGCCGTAATCGGATGGACTTTGCTGGGCGTGTGGATCGTTAGTCTGAAAGTCAGAATGAACGTTTTAAAAGAAAAAACATTATTATAATGCGGAAGAGTGTTTTATTCCTTTTCATCTCTTTGATTACCAGCATCTTTTCTTTTGCCCAGCAACAAACAGAAGCCGTTTCCATGGCGGATACCATGCGGCAGAATGGAAAGATCTACGTTGTGGTAGCGGTGATCCTTGCCATTTTCACAGGAATCATTCTTTACCTGATCCGCCTCGATCGAAAAATAAGCCGACTGGAAAAAGAAACCCATAAGAATTATTGAACAATAAATCATACATCATGTCAGCTAATTCAGAATATAGCTTTTTTGGCGCCGTTGAAAAAAGCTTTGATAAAGCAGCAAAGTTCACTACCTGGGATCCGGGTGTACTGGAGCAGATAAAAGCCTGTAATGCGGTATATAGCATGAGATTTCCCGTGCGAATGGACGATGGAAGAATAGAGGTTATTGAAGCGTATCGTGTTCAGCACTCCCATCATAAGACCCCTTGTAAAGGAGGGATCCGATTTGCGGCAGAAGTGAATCAGGATGAAGTGATGGCACTGGCTTCACTGATGACCTATAAATGTGCTATCGTGAATGTACCATTCGGAGGCGGAAAGGGAGGCATTAAGATCAACCCCCGTAAATATTCTGTTTATGAGCTGGAGAAAATTACTCGTCGCTATACTGCTGAACTGGTAAAAAAGAATTTCATAGGTCCGGGAACCGACGTTCCGGCCCCGGATTATGGAACCGGAGAACGAGAGATGGCATGGATCGTTGATACCTATGCCAGCTTACGTCCCGGTGAAATAGATGCTGCGGGATGTGTTACAGGTAAGCCGGTAACACAGGGTGGTGTAAGAGGTCGTAGAGAAGCCACAGGAATGGGTATTTTCTTTGGCATCCGTGAAGTTTGCAATATGCCTGACGTAATGGAACGTTTGGGTTTAACCGTTGGAATTGAAGGAAAGCGTGTTGTGATACAGGGATTGGGTAATGTAGGTTATCATGCTGCCAAATTCTTTCAGCAGGCAGGGGCCAAAATAACGGCGCTTGCAGAATATGAAGGCGCCATTTATAATGATAACGGACTGGA
>DATAHC010000053.1:0-3195 GCA_036263415.1 Flavisolibacter sp. | reverse complement strand
GAATGATCGCCGTCTCCCACATCTTCCCGGAGGGCATCATCGATCAACTGGTGTAAGCGCGCTTCAAAATCTATCATGCAGCAAAAATAAAAATCCCGCAGCGGTTCTACCGTGCGGGGCCCCAATTATTTAAAAGTGATTAAATAGATTGAAACTTGATCTGCTTTACAAGCTGTTTTCCATTCTTCGTTTTCATAAACACAATAGTCCGGTAGTTTCCTGAACGCGTTTGCAAGGTACCAATGCAAAACTGGCTTCCGCCATTGTCACCTTTATGTACAATCTCAAACCCTTTAACGCCATTATTGGTAAAGAAGTCCTGCAGAATCACCACCGCCTGAGCTCTGCTGTAGGTGTCGCTTTTATCGGGGAGGGCTATTTCAATATTATCATCCACGTATTTAGCCAATTCAGTGGCATTGCCGCTTTTTAAGGAATTGATAACATCGTCCAGACCTGAAATAGGCACGCGGTCAGCCTGCTGATGGACTTTTGGATTAAAGGCTGAAACAGAGAAAAACAAGCTGGCCAGCACAAGCGTAAAGATGGATTTCATAAATATTGGTCTAATTCGCGCCGGTATAAACGAAAAATGTGCCATGATTGATAGGTGCCTGTTGGACTACTAAAATAAACAAAACCTTTACGTTTTTATAGCTTTGCCCAGTTTCCTTACTTTCGATTATGCCAAACACAAAAGTTATTCTTGTTATCATGGATGGCTGGGGCCTCGGTAAAGTGCCTGCTTCCGATGCTATTCAGAATGCCCGTACTCCCTTTGTCAGTTCGCTTTATTCAAAATATCCCCATACTACGCTTGTAACGTGCGGCGAAGCGGTAGGACTGCCGGATGGCCAAATGGGCAACTCGGAAGTTGGTCATCTGAACCTGGGAGCCGGCCGCATCGTTTACCAGGAATTACAACGCATCAATGTAGCCGTCCGGGATGGTGAAATGGCGTCCAATTCCGTATTGATGCAAGCTATCAGCTTTGCAAGAGAAAACAATAAACCCTTTCACCTGCTGGGCCTGGTTAGTGATGGTGGCGTACATTCCCATATCAATCACCTGAAAGCATTACTGGATATCTGTCATGCCAATGGCCTTAAAGAAGTGTATATCCATGCTTTCACGGATGGCCGGGACTGCGATCCGAAGAGCGGATTGGGTTTCATCAGGGAGCTGGAAGCACATGCCGGTAAAACAGTGGGCGAAATAGCCACGGTCAGTGGCCGCTATTATGCTATGGACCGTGATAACCGCTGGGAACGGGTGAAGCTGGCTTATGATGCCCTGGTAAATGGAATCGGTGAAACGGCAGGCAGTGCCGGGGAAGCCATTGAAAAGGCCTATTCTGAAAACAGTACCGATGAATTCATAAAGCCCTGCGTGATCCTTAAAAAAGGAATACCGGTAGCCACGATAAAAGACGGCGATGTAGCGCTCTGCTTCAACTTCCGTACCGACCGGTGCAGGGAAATCACCAAAGTGCTGACCCAAATGGAGTTCCCGCAATTCAACATGCATCCGCTGAAGCTGCACTACAGTACCATGACAGAATATGATGCAACCTTTAAAAATGTGCATGTATTATTTGAGAATGACAACCTCAATCATACCCTGGGTGAAGAGATCCAGGCGAATGGGCTGAAACAGATCCGGATAGCAGAAACGGAGAAATATCCCCACGTTACTTTTTTCTTCAGTGGCGGACGTGAGCAGCCCTTCGAAGGAGAAAGCCGAATTATGGCCCCTTCTCCAAAGGTAGCTACCTATGATCTGCAGCCGGAAATGAGTGCCCGGGAACTGACGGACGCCATTGTTCCGGAAATCGAAAAAGAAGAAGCCTCCTTTATCTGTCTGAATTATGCGAATGCCGACATGGTAGGCCACACGGGCATCTGGGAAGCTGCTATAAAAGCTGTGGAAACCGTCGATGCCTGCGTAAACCGCGTGGTAACAGCAGCCTTGCAGCATGGCTATACCGTATTCCTTACAGCTGACCATGGCAATGCCGATTATATGATCAATGAAGATGGCTCTCCCAATACCGCACATACGCTGAATCCTGTTCCGTTCTTCATTATTGACAAAGACTGGAACGGTTCTATAAAGCCGGGGAAACTGGGCGACCTGGCACCTACGATCCTGAAGATGATGGGACTGGCCATTCCGAAAGAAATGACCGGCACTATTCTGATCAATGATTGACAGGCCTTTTCCTGCCAGGCGTTAAACCTGCTACAGAGCAGCCTTTCAGGCTGCTTTTTTTTGTAAGATTTCCGTTGGGAGTGCAGCATTTGAACAAAAAAATTGTCTAAATTACAGGCAACCAAAGGGAATCTATGACCGAGGAAGCCATTTTACAAGGCTGTTTACAAAACAAATCGTCTGCACAGAAAGCACTATATGAAAAATATAGCGGCAAAATGCTGATCGTTTGTTATCGTTACGGACACAACCGGGAGGATGCAGAAGACATGCTGCAAGAAGGTTTTATCAAAGTGTTTTCACAGATACACACTTTTGAAAACCGTGGAGCGCTGGAAGGTTGGATCCGAAGGATCATTGTTCATACCTGCATCAATATCCTGAAGAAGAACAAACGATTCAATGAAAGCGTTGACATTATCCATGCCAACGGGATCCAGGTCAGGGAAGAAAGCATTCCCTCGATCATACAGGCAAAGGAAGTGGTGGAATGTATCCGGATGTTGCCCATAGGTTACCGGACCGTGTTGAACCTGTACGCGATCGAAGGGTTTTCTCACAAGGAAATTGCTTCTATGCTGGACATTGAGGAAAGTACAAGCCGTAGTCAGTATACAAGAGCGAAAGCCATGTTGGAAGACATTTTGATAAAGAAAAAGATCATGTACAAACCGAAGGAGCAGCCGATGGCGGCCTCCGGGCGGTGACCGTGTCCGTAAACCTTTGACTGAATATGGAGAGAAATTTTACAGATGAAAACTTTGAACAATTCCTTCGCCAAAACGCTGATGGCCTTCGAATGAGGCCTACCGACCGGGTTTGGAAAGGTATTGCTAACGATTTGAATAAACGCCGCAGAAGAATAGGATGGCTGATGGGGTCCTTTTTGGTTGGAGCCGCCCTTCTCGGTTATTTATTGGTTGATACACCGGCTGGCCGCCCTGTTGTTTCCATACAAGACCGGCAACATAAAGCTTACCCATC
>DATAHC010000052.1:0-1799 GCA_036263415.1 Flavisolibacter sp. | reverse complement strand
GGACGGACTGAAAGAGAATGATTTCTTCCCGGAGCCCCTGATCACGCCGTCCACTAAAGCCAGCGAAGGCCACGATGAAGATATTTCTGAAACACAGCTGCTGGAGCAGGGATTGGCTTCACCCGAAGAATGGGAAATGATCAAGGATTACGCCCTGGCGCTTTTTGAGCGCGGAAAGCAACTGGCGTTGAAACAGGGGCTGATCCTCGCCGATACAAAATATGAATTCGGAAAACGCAAGGGCATCATCACGCTGATGGATGAGATTCATACCCCCGACTCTTCCCGTTACTTTTATGCCGATGGATTTGACGAAAGGCAGGCCCGTGGCGAAAAGCAAAAACAACTTAGTAAAGAGTTTGTACGCGAATGGCTCATTCAGAATGAATTCATGGGCAAGACGGGACAGACCGTTCCCGAAATGACGGACGATTGGGTCGATACCATTTCAAAACGGTATATCGAACTGTATGAAAAGGTAACGGGTAAATCCTTTCAGCCGGAAGATCTCTCCGAAGCTGAAATTCAAAACAGGATTGTGAAATCTTTGCATCGTCAAACTGACTGAGGCCATATGAAACTGTAGGTTATCATTTGTACTATGTAGGATAAATTAAAAGAGCACGACCGGTTGATGCCCTTCAGGGTAAATAATACGGGAGGCTACGTCAAACGTTTCGTTAATGATGGCGGGTGTAAGGGAACCGATGCGGTCAAGATCATAAAGTATGTGGCCCTGTTTCATAAACAGCAGGCGATCAGCAAATGCAATGGCAAGGTTGATATCATGAAGGATGGCAATGACTGTTACGCCTTTTCGGCTGAGGGTGCGCGCCACCTGCAGCAGCTGGTATTGATACTTTACATCCAGGTGCGAAACCGGTTCATCTAGAAATAATAGTTTGGTATTTTCTACCGTTGGATGAATCTGAGCCAGCACGCGGCTCATTTGAACTTTCTGTGCTTCGCCCCCTGAAAGGGTCTGGTAGTCACGCTCCTTCAGATGTTCCACTTCCATGGTTTTCATGGCCTGGTCGCAAATGGTAAGATCTTCCTTCCCAGGGTTCACCTTGAAGTGGGGATAGCGCCCCATTAGTACGATCTCCCAGGCGGTGATCGGAAAAGCAATGTTATAGTGCTGGGACAATACTGCTCTTTTCAGCGCCAGGTCTTTTTTGGAATAGTGATGGAGTGCCCGCCCATCCAGGCTTACGGTTCCGGAACCCAGTGGCTCCTCGCCTGCCAGAACTTTCAGCAGGGTCGATTTACCCGCGCCATTGGCGCCCATGATCACATGAAACCGGCCCGGCTCAAAGGATACCGTAGTTTCCTGCAGTAAGGTCTTGCCTCCGGCGGCAAACGTTACATCCCTGGCCTCAAGCATAAAAACCTCCTTTGGTAGAATGCTTCCGGTAACGGGCCAGCAGCCATAGAAAAACCGGTGCGCCAATAAAAGCCGTAACAATTCCGACCGGCATCTCCGCAGGGGCGATCACTACCCGGCAGATCATGTCGGTACCGATCATCACCACCGCGCCTAATAAGGCAGATCCGATAAGGAGATAGCGGTTATCCGATCCTTTTAGCATGCGCAGTATATGAGGCACGATCAGTCCTACAAAGGCTATAATTCCCACCAGTGAAGTAGCTACCGACACTAGTAAGGTGTTGACAAGGATAACGCCGATCTTCAACCGTTCCGTATGCACACCCAGATACCGAGCTTCGGCATCTCCCAGCTGCAGCGCGTTCAGCGGTTTGGCATAACGCAGCGCCAGCAGGAAACCGGCGACAGTGGA
>DATAHC010000051.1:0-10413 GCA_036263415.1 Flavisolibacter sp. | reverse complement strand
GTTGAGTGTGAGCTTTGGAAATCCGGGACTGAAACCTGAATTTACCAATTCACTGGAGCTTTCTTACTCCAAAACACTTAAGAACAGGGATAATTTCATTGCTTCCCTGTATTTCAAGCATACAACGGATCTCATCACGCGGTATCAATACAGAGACACGGCAATCAGTGAGTTCGGGCTGGTAAATACCTATATTAATGCCAATTCAAGTTATGTTACCGGTCTGGAATTGACCGGAAGAAATAAGATCACGAAATGGTGGGATTTGATTTCTAATATCAACCTATTCACAGCAAAGATCGATGTGCCCGGACAAACCAATAATGATCAATTTCCCAGTTACTTTATCAAATTGAATAATACATTCAAGCTTCCTAAAAACTTCACCTTCCAGCTGTCCGGTGACTATCAGTCCAAGATCATCTCCTCACCCGGAGGTCGTGCTGGCGGAGGCGGTGGAGGTATGTTCGGTGGTGGCTTTGGTGGCGGGGGTAACTCGGCCGCTCAGGGTTATATCCGCATGAACTACGGTGTTGATGCAGCCCTCCGCTATGAATTCCTGAAAAATAAAACAGCAGCCCTTTCCTTGAACGTCAATGATATTTTTGGAACAAGGAAATATGATGCACACTCAGAATCAGCGTTCTTCATCCAGGATATCAGAAGAAGGAGAGATCCGCAGGTGTTCCGCCTCAATTTCAGTTACCGCTTTGGTAAATTTGATGCAAGTCTTTTCAAGCGTAAGAATACCAAGGCCGACTCTAATATTGATGCCGGTGGTGCTACCAATTTTTAAATCATACATTTATTTACAAAGCCCTGCCTTGTGCGGGGCTTTTTTATTTCTGCCTACATTTGAACATATGGACCAGATCGCCATTATAGGTAACAGCCCGGAACGCGGATTACACGAATCCCTGATCCAAAAGTCTTTGACTATTAGCAATATCGATAGTCAGATTGAGCCAGGAAAAGGAGGCGATACAGTTGCTGACCTGAAATATGGTACAACGTTGGATGAATGGCTATCTAACGATCCGTACTCTTCCTTTCTTGCGGTATTCACGCCCACGGGTTATCATGCGGAATTAGCGATAAAAGCACTTCAGGCAGGAAAACACGTCATTCTTTCTGGACCCTTAAGCATTACGGAAGCAGCTTCCTGGCAAATGATAGAAACGGAAAAGTTCTGCCGCAGATCTATTCTAAGTATCCGGCCCTGGATGTTACGTAATGAGGTTCAGGAGCTGATCGGTAAAGTTAAGAATGGTTTGAAAATAAAGAGCTTTCACTGGAAAGCGATCAGGAGCCATACTGCCGAATACCTTGCCGTAAATGGCAGCATCTTTCCACATGGAGGTGTCCTTTATCACGAATTCTTCGATGCAATGGACCTGCTGAGTGCTTTATTGGGAAACTTCATAGAAGCTAATGGAATTAAAGAGAGACAGGAACCAATCAGCGGATATGAACTGGAAACCAGGGCAGCTGTGACGGTGAAAACCGAAAGCGGCGTTAAGGGTACTTTAGAATGGGAAATAGCTTTGCAGGGTTCGGCAGGAAAAGATGAGGTTAGAATCGAAACCGAAGAAGGGAGTATGGTATTTCAAAATCAAACACTGGAATTGGAAATGCCTTTGATTTTACAACAATTCTATGCTGATCTGGATATTTTGATCCGACAGGGCAGCAACGGCCCTTTCGGCAGCCTGCAAGCGTTGAGAACTGTTCAGAATATCAATGCGATATATAAGGGCCTGTCAACTGCTAAACCGCTGACCAGTTGAGAAAAATCTACTTCACTGTTACGAATGACCTCACCTATGATCAGAGGATGCACAGGATTTGTTCATCACTTTCCGGTAATGGATTTGATGTGGTGCTGGTAGGCAGAAATCGGCCCGGTTCCAGACCCTTAACTGAAAGAATGTATCAGCAAAAAAGGCTGACCTGCCTGTTTCACAAGGGATTTCTATTTTATTTGGAATATAATATCCGTTTGTTTTTCTTCCTGCTTTTTAAAAGGGTTGATATTGCCTGCGCTATTGACCTCGATACCATTTTACCGGTCCTTATAATTTCCTGGATAAAAGGTTGTAGCAGGGTCTATGATGCCCATGAATATTTCACGGAATTGAAGGAAGTGCGAACACGAAAAAAGGTGAGAGCGGTGTGGCATATGATTGAGCGTGTTGCAGTCCCACGGTTTTCGAATGGATACACCGTTAGCAGGGGTCTGGCGGATGCCTTTAAGCAAAATTATGGTAGAGATTATGTGGTCATCCGTAACCTGCCTGTTTTGCGGGAATTAGTACCTTCCCAACGAAAATCATTTTTGGTTTACCAGGGTGCAGTCAATGAGGGACGGGCATTCGAATATCTTATACCGGCCATGCAATGGGTGCCCTGGAAGCTGATAGTTTGTGGGGATGGAAATTATATGCCAAAGCTCAAATCGCAAATACAGGAACTTGGTCTTGAAACAAAGATTGAATTGAAAGGCATGATGTTGCCTGAAGACTTGTTTACGGTAGCTCAGCAGGCATCTATTGGTATTGGATTGGCTGAAAAAGAGGGAATCAATCAATTCTTTGCCTTGCCGAATAAATTTCTGGAATATATGCATGCTGGTTTACCCCAGATCACTATGGCCTATCCGGAATATCAGATCATTAATGATGAATTTGAGGTGGCTGTCTTGTTAGAAAACCTGGATCCTGAGAATATTGCGAAAGCGATCAATCAATTGATCGCAGATCCCGGAAGGCAGGAACGACTCCATCTGAATGCTTTAAAAGCACGGGAACATTTTTGCTGGCAAAAGGAAGAACATGCCCTCCTGGCTTTTTATAAAAATCTCAGTAATCATGACTGATATAGTACATATCGTTTGCCTGGATGCTCCTTCCCCACCCGACTATGGTGGTGCCATCGATATGTATTATAAAATTCAGGCACTGGGGGAATCGGGTACTGAAGCGATCCTGCATTATTTCGATTATAAAGACCATCGTGGCATAGGCGAATTGAAGCGCTATTGCAGGGAAACATATGCATATAAGCGAAAGGGTTTCATGGAAAGTATTATCCCTTATGGCCCCTATATTACCCGGTCGCGCTGGAATAAGGACCTGATTCAGCGTTTAAATGCGGATACGTTTCCCGTATTGCTGGAGGGAATCCACTGCACTGCTGTTTTGCCATTCCTGAGAGACGATAAACGTGTTGTTATAAGAGTTCATAACGACGAAGCCGTCTATTATCAGCAACTGGCTGCCATGGAATCGAATCACATCAGGAAGCTTTACTTCAGGTCGGAGGCTAACTTATTAAAGAATTACCAGAAAAGTCTGCCCAAAACCGTTAGTCTGGCCATTCTGTCTTCCAGGGATGTAAGCCTGTTCAGATATGAGTATCA
The DNA here is from genome assembly GCA_036263415.1 of Flavisolibacter sp. GTDB lineage: Bacteria > Bacteroidota > Bacteroidia > Chitinophagales > Chitinophagaceae > Flavisolibacter. The sequence continues at coordinate 6,995 of DATAHC010000051.1, read as the reverse complement.
GTTCCGAGATGTCCATTTTATTCCTTGCTTCATTCCCTGGCAGCAGGTATCCGGTCAGGACGGGAAAGGACAGTATTGCCTTTATCATGGCAACATGGAAGTTTCCGAAAATGAAGCAGCAGCGATATGGCTGATCAAAGAGGTTTTTGACAAAATATCCATACCGTTGGTCATTGCAGGAAGGGGTATTTCGCAAAATCTCCATGATAGTGCAACGGGAAAGACTCATATAAAATTGATCAGTGATCCTTCTTTGGGAACGATTGATCAACTGGTTAGCGACGCCCATATTCATGTTTTACCCTCTATGAATGCCACCGGCGTAAAATTAAAGCTCCTGCATGCTCTTTTTAAAGGCCGTTTTTGCCTTTCGAATAAGAATGGTGTGGAAGGTAGCGGCATAACCGGCGGACTGCACATTGCGGAGGCTCCTGAAGATTGGATAAACTTTGTGGGTTCGCTGATGAAAACTGACTTTTCAAAGGCACACAGGCTGGAGCGGGAACCCCTTGCCCGATTATATAATAACCGGTTAAATAGTGCCAGGCTTAGTGAACTATGGTAGCGTTATCGATCATACGACCGGCTTCTGTTTTCACCGTTCTGGCCGGAAATTTCTGGATAACAATATAGTCATGTGTGGCCATAACCACTCCTGTTCCATAATCCCGGGCAATGTGGATGAGTAGGTTCATGATCTCGTCCGATGTTTCCGGATCCAGATTGCCGGTTGGTTCGTCAGCAAGGATCAATTTAGGAGAGTTTAGAAGAGCTCTGGCTATATCTACCCTTTGCTGTTCGCCACCACTCATTTCAAAAGGCATTTTAAAACCCTTGGAACGCAGACCAACCTTATCCAGAACATCTGCGATTTTTTCATTCATCAGTTTTTCATCTTTCCAACCTATAGCTTTTAATACGAATTTCAGATTCTCATTTACATTCCGGTCCGTCAGTAATTGGAAATCCTGAAAAACAACTCCCAGGTTGCGACGCAGGTAAGGAACGGTTTTCCAGGTCAGTTGTCTCAGATCATATCCTACCACATTAGCCTGCCCTTCCTTTAGGGGCAGCTCACCGTATAAGGTTTTCAACAGGCTGCTTTTTCCCGTGCCGGTTTTACCTACCAGGTACACAAACTCTCCTCTGTTTACGGTTAAGTTCACATCCTGCAATACCAGGTTATCTCCCTGATAAATGTTTGCGTTCCTGATTTCTATGATTGTCTCAGCCATGCGATCCTTCTTTCCTGCAAAATAACAGAATATGCTTAAAGAGGGAGCCATTTATTTAGTATAACTAAAAAATTAGTTGTTAAACTAAATACTTAGTTATAGCTTTATGGAAACAGATCAGAATGAAACCATTAACAAAAGCGGAGGAGCAGGTAATGCAGGCCATATGGAAAATAAAAGAAGGCTTTATCAGGGATATTATGGAAGTGTTGCCGGCCCCCAAACCACACCAGAATACAGTGGCTACCCTCCTTAAGATTCTTGTAGAAAAGGAATTTCTGGCAATCCGGGTATTCGGACGTCAGCACCAGTATTATCCTCTTGTTTCTAAGGATACCTATTCCAAATCTACCATGAAGGCACTGGTAAAAGGTTATTTCGGAGGATCATTCGCTGAAGCAGTTTCTTTTATGGTAAAAGAAAATTCCTTAAGTCTGGAGGAACTGGAAACCTTATTGCAGCAATTCAAAAAGCAAAAGAAATGACAATCTACATGTATTACCTGCTTAAGACAATCCTGTGTTCAGGTATATTATATGGTTACTATCACTTATGCTTACGGGATCGTAAATTCCATCGCTGGAATCGTTTTTACCTAATAAGCCTGCTGCCTTTATCCCTGTTGATACCGGTCATTCAGTTTAAATTCAACCCTGAGCAAACGCCTGAATCAGCAGTCCGGTTGATCGGTATGGTTACCAATGCCGACCAGTTTGCAATCAACAATACAATCGCTAACGATAACCTCTGGGAGGTGATAGCTCTTGCCTGCTATGGTCTGGCATCGTTGGGCAGCTTGTGGCTTTTATTGAAAGGCTTGCTTGAGATCCGGAAATTGATCCGGTCGGGTACGCTCCGCAAGATTGATCCGTTCATCTATGTGGAGACGTATGCAAAAGGAACGCCTTTCTCATTCTTCAGGTATATCTTCTGGAACCCCGAGCTGGAAATGCAGTCAGATTTGGGAAAACAGATCATGGCCCATGAGCTGGTTCATGTTAAGGACCTGCATTCACTGGATAAGTTACTGGTGCGTTGTTGCCTGGTTCCTTTCTGGTTCAATCCATTTTTCTGGTTACTGAAAAAGGAATTGGACATGGTCCACGAATTTATAGCCGATGAAAAGTCGGTCCCCGGGAGGGAATCAGCTACATTGGCTGCGCTCCTGTTGAAGGCAGCGTACCCTACACAATTCAATGAACTCACGCAATCCTATTTTCAATCATCTATAAAAAGGAGACTTGCTATGCTTTCAAAAAATAATAAAACAGCATTCAATTACCTGGGAAGGGTATTGGCTCTGCCGCTTTTGTTTCTGACTGTGTTTTTATTTGCATTCCGTTTTAAAGAACCAGGTAAAGTTGGGGAGGCCCAAACGAGTGATCAGCTAGTAGCTGTTATCAAAAAAGATACACTTCCCTGGCAAACGTATCAGAAGAAATTGATCAAGGAGGCCATAGTCCATCCCTCAAACAGGATGGTCGTAATGACTTTCGCTGATGGCTCCAAAGACTCCATTACGCTCGAACAGGCAGAAAAGGAAGGAATTCTGCTTCCGCCGCCGCCGCCAGGCATGCCTGCCAATGGAAGTAATATCACGGTACGGCCTATGACCCTGGAGCAGGTAAAAGCATCGAAAGCCTTTTTGCTGATCGATAATATACCTTATACCGGCGATCGAAAGGCACTTCCTGTTCGGAAGGAGGATATTTTATGGATCTCGCTAGGAACAGGGACTGGCCTTACGGAGGTATATGGAGCAAAAGCCAAAGAAGGGGTTATTATGATCAAAACAAAGCAGGGAAAAGCGAATGGAGCATCGGAAACTGAAAAAACTTTTTCAAAAACAGAGGTGGAAGCTTCTGTCAGTCAGGAAGATTGGAAAGCATTTTTGAACCGTGAACTGGGCACTATCCTGGAACAATATAAAAATAAAGTGGCTGAAGGTACATACACCTTTTACCTGCAATTCATAGTTGGTACGGATGGCACATTGTCAGATATAAAAGTTATAAAAGACCCGGTTCCGGAATTAGGCGTGAAGTTGGTGGATATGATGAGCCGTTCTCCAAAATGGACTCCGGCTATGCAAAATGGGAAATCGGTACGTGCTTATCACACCCAGCCGGTAACACTGGTAATAACGGCTGGATAATTAATACATAAGGGTCTCTTCAGCGGTCCTTATCTCGAGCCTGGGCTGATTCCCGGCTTCCACCCTGCCGATGATCCGGGCATCGATAGCAAACTGGCCGGCTATGCGGATAAGTTCATCCGCATAGTTTGGCTCTGTATAAAGCTCAAGACGGCAACCCATATTGAATACCTGGTACATTTCCTTATTATCGGATCCACTCGCCTTTTGAATGATCCGGAAAATATCCGGTGCCTGGAATAAGTTATCTTTTACAATCCGCACGTCTTCCGGAAGATATTTCAGGCATTTCGTTTGTCCTCCCCCGCTGCAATGGATCATTCCTTTTATGGCTTCATACCTGGTTTCCAGAATAGCTTTTGCTGCCGGGGCAAAAGTTCTGGTAGGAGAAAGTATCAGTTTACCAATAGTTGTGGTGATGGAAGACCCTTCCTGTTGTATGGTATAAGGATCTGTCATACGATGTTCACCTATATACACTACTGAGGCATCCAATGTTGGCTCGTAGGTCTCCGGAAAGTGTGCCGCATAATAGTTGTTCAAAACATCATGGCGCGCACTGGTTAGCCCGTTACTTCCGATCCCGCTATTGTATTCTTCTTCATAGCTGGCTTTCCCAAAGCTGGAAAGGCCTACGATCACCTGGCCCGGTGCGATAGCCTCGTTGGTGATAAGCTTTGCTTTCGGCCACCGGGCTGCCATGGTTCCATTAACGGCTATAGTGCGCACAACATCGCCTACATCTGCTGTTTCACCGCCCATAAAGGTGGTATGAATCCCCAGGCTGGAAAACTGGTCAAAGAATTCCTGGGTTCCTTCGATGAGTGCTTTCAATACCTCACCCGGTATCAGGTTCTTGTTCCGGTCTATGGAGGAAGAGTACAAATAATCATGCGTGATGCCCGTACAGATCAGGTCATCCGTATTCATAACGATGGCGTCCTGTGCAATCCCTTTCCAGACAGACAGATCTCCTGTTTCTTTCCAGTAGAGATAAGCAAGAATACTTTTGGTACCGGCTCCGTCGGCATGCATCACATTCACCCAGTTCTCATCCTTCCCTAATACATCGGGATAGATCTTACAAAACGCTTTCGGATATAGACCTTTATCCAGACTGGCAGTGGCCTGGTGCACTTCTTCTTTTTGTGCTGATACCCCCCTTTTCGAATAAATAGACATGTCTGTAACTTCTGTGCCGCAAATCTAAGCATAGCGGCAATAGCGAATGAAATATTTAACCGGTCCAATAGTATCTTGCACCCATGCAGGTGCATAGAGCTATTGAAAAGCTGCCAGAGTTTAAGAATGCCGTACTAACCATCGGAACATTCGATGGTGTGCATGAAGGGCACAAAAAGATCATTCAGGCATTAAAAAGGGAAGCCCGGGAGGCAGATGGAGAAACCGTCATTGTTACTTTCGATCCGCATCCTCGTAAGATCGTTAAGCCGGAGGATCCCATAGTACTCATCAACACACTGGAAGAAAAAACGATACTGCTGGAGCAGGCAGGTATCGATCACCTGGTGATCGTTCCTTTTACCAGTGCCTTCGCAGATAGGACTGCTTCCGAATACCTGGAGCAATTCCTGATACATCGGTTTCATCCTACCGCTATAATTATCGGTTATGATCACCATTTTGGAAAAGGCCGGGAGGGAAATTTTTCATTCCTGGAACAACAGGCATCGCGTTTTGGCTACAAGCTCATTGAAATTCCAGGCCATGTGCTGGAAGAAGTAGCGGTGAGCTCTACTAAGATCCGTAAGGCCTTGCTGAATAGTGATATCGCAACAGCCAACACGTTGCTCGGCTACACCTTCTTTTTTGAAGGCCTTGTTGTGGAGGGCGACAAACTAGGCCGCCAATTAGGTTATCCTACGGCTAATCTCGAATATACGGATAGAGAAAAGATCCACCTTGGCCATGGAGTGTATGCCGTATATGTTGCGATCGGAACAGAAATCAGGAAAGGAATGCTCAGTATCGGTAACCGCCCTACCCTCGTAAGGTCAGGCGAAAAAGTAGAGGTCAATATATTTGATTGGGACAAGGATATCTATGGTGAGCGTATACGGATAACCGTAGCAAAGTACCTGAGGCCACAGGAAAAATATCCTACCCTGGAAGCATTGAAACAACAGCTGCATCTCGATAAACAGAACAGCCTGGCCGTTTTATAATCAGGCGGCGATCATTTTAGCCACCATCTCTTTCAGCAGGTCTGCATCATCTGTGCCAGCATCACGGATGCCAAGGTTACGCAGGTTGTATTCAAATAAGAGCAATAAAATTTTTTCTATATCAGCCTGGCTGTATTTCAGGGCCGTCTGAATATAATCTTTCACAAAATAAGCGTTCACTCCAATGGCCGCGGCTACGGATTTTTCGTCTCTCGACGAGGCACCATATACCAGCAGCACTTTTGAAAAATAGTTATAGATAGAAGGAAAGATCAGTTGTAAGGGTGCGGCTTTGGGATTTGCGCTGAAATATTGGATGATCCGTATGGCCTTATAGAGGTCGCGCGAAGCGATTGCCTGCTGCAGCTCGAATACGTTGAATTCTTTACTGATGCCGACATACATTTCAATATCGTCTTCGGTTATGCTTTTACGCTGCCCCAGGTTGATGGTCAGCTTATCGACTTCGTTATTCAAACGGCTCAGGTCATTGCCAATATGATCGATCAGCAGGAATAAGGCTTTATTATTGATGGTATAGCCTTTGGACTTAACCAGCTGGCTCACCCAGTCGGGTAATTCATTATCATAAAGCTTTTTGGAAGAAAAGAAAACCGAACGGTCCTTGATCATTTTAGCCAGCTTGGTTCTGCCATCCAGCTTTTTATTCTTATAGGCAATGAATAATACGGTCGATGCCAGGGGCTTATCGATATAGCCTTCCAGCTTATCGATATCGCGCATGCTCTGCGCTTCTTTTAAGATCACCACCTGCCGGTCGGAAAACATCGGATATTTACGACAGGCATTTACAATATCGGCCCAGTTGGCATCTCTGCCGTAAAATATGCTGAGGTTAAAGCTGGCTTCACTCTCAGATAGAATATGGTGTTCTGCATAGTCTATTAAAAGATCGATAAAATATTCTTCCTCACCTTCCAGCCAGTATACAGGCTTATACACCTGTTTCTGTAAATCATTTAGTATCTTTTCAAGACTCATTTTTACTAGTAGCTTATAATCAACGCATTAGTTTTCTGGCACGGTTTTCGAAAAGGTCTGACCGAATTTCAAAAATAAGTTTTCAACCTAACCAATAAAAATCAAATATCGTTTCACTAAAACCTTTCAACGATGGCAAATACAAATTATCCTTCTGCTGACAATTCACAGAACCCGAATCGCCCCGTAAGAAGCAACACCACCAAAAATATTCTGATTGGTGTGCTGGCAGCCGGATTGTTGGGAACATGGGCCTATTTCTTATATGATAAGAATGACTCTACCAAACAAATCCAGGTTAAAACGGCTGAAGCTTCAACAGCAATGACAGCCAGAGACTCCATCCAGATCATCTACAACGACGCCCTGACCAGATTGGATTCTATCACGGGAAGCAACAATAATCTGAGTGGTCAG
>DATAHC010000050.1:0-3743 GCA_036263415.1 Flavisolibacter sp. | reverse complement strand
TTCTGGATTAAATCGTTCGGTAAGATAATAATCGATCGCCTGAAAACAAAGAAGGGCCCGTTATAATGCGACATTTTCTTAACGTATTGCTGGTTTCACGGCATGAAGCGTAAGGGAAATGGTTGAGGCACCGGTAACTATATTTACCAATAGGCTTTCATAAGATCGGCAGACCATTCCGGCTGCCGTATCGTTCCCTGGGGAAGGAACTCTTTGAAAACAGGCTTGATATCCAGTATAGGAGTGCCGTCGATCGCATCCAGGCGGCGCACGATAAGGCAGCGGTCCTTCACTTCGACCAGTTCAACAGTGCATAGGCCCAGGCGGTTGGGACGGTCCTTCTTTCGCTGGGCAAAAATGCCGGTCAGCGGGTAGGCCGGATTGCCCCGGGGGTGTCCGGAATAAACAATCGTATCGGCCGGCACCTGGTCAAAATGAAAGAGAATTTCGAGATGGGAGAAATCGCCGATGGAGAGCAGGACTTCTGACGGAATATCGTCTGCCAGGTGGATCTCGGAAACGATCTCGTTCCAGTGGTCATCAATGGGCGTTTGCCGGCTGTTGCGTACAAAGGCAATAGACTTCAGAACAATTTCCATATGGCTGTTTTTAGGTCGTTACTGGGCCGCCGGCATCTCATTCACCCAGGCGTCGCGGTCGTCCGGACTGAACTTCCAGGGGGCGAAATTATTCTCTACATTGCTGTACATACCGTTCCACTCACCGGGCTGGTTGCTTTCCTCCAGGGCCAGGTAGCGCTTCAGCTGGTTAATGATGTGCAGCGGATGGATCAGTACCGGGCATACCTGAACACAGGCCTGGCAGCTGGTGCAGGCCCACAATTCCTCCGTAGTGATATAGTCGTGCAGAAGGCTTTGTCCATCGTCTGTGAACTGGCCATTGGTATCGATATTCTTGCCCACTTCCTCCATGCGGTCACGCGTATCCATCATGATCTTGCGGGGCGACAGCAGCTTGCCGGTCTGGTTGGCCGGACAGGCACTGGTGCAGCGACCGCACTCCGTACAGGTATAGGCATCCATAAGGTTCTTCCAGCTCAGGTCAAATACGTCTTTCGCCCCAAAGCGCTTATGTGCTTCACCTCCGGCGTCAGCAGGCACCGTTTCCGGTTGCATGGCATACAGCACTTCCTGCTGGATCTCCGGCATATTGGCCATCTTGCCCTGCGGCTGCAGTCGGGCAAAATAAGTATTGGGAAAGGCCAGAATGATATGCAGGTGCTTGGAATAAGGCAGGTAGTTCAGGAAAACGAAGATGCCGGCAATATGGAGCCACCAGGCGGTCCGTTCCACCGCTACCAGTGTGTTGGTATCAAACGAGGTAAATAAAGGCGTGATGAATCCGGAAACAAGGAAATCCGAGGTCTGCACTTCGCCGTAATGACCATAGCCGCGCAGCTGCAGGGCTTTGTCGGAAGCGTTCATGATCAGGAAAAGGCTCATCAGCACGATCTCGAAAAGCAGGATGTAATTCGCATCGCTTTTCGGCCATCCGTTCAGCTCTTTCATTACCAGCCGGCGCACCTTAACGGCGTTGCGGCGAAGCAGGAAAATGACGCAGGCGCTCAACACCAGGAAGGCCAGTATTTCAAAGAAATTAATGATGAAGGTATAAGCGTTGCCCAGGTAGGGGGCAAACAGGCGGTGGGTGCCGAAGATGCCATCCAGTATGATCTCCAGGATCTCGATATTGATAATGACAAACCCTCCGTATACGGCAAAATGCAGCAGGGCCACCAGGGGCTTGTCAAACATGCGTTTCTGGCCGAAGGCCATCAACAGCACATTCTTCCACCGGTCCGGATGGGGCTCGAACTGTTCATCGCGGCCAAGTTTGATATTCCGGCTGATGAACTTTGCTTTCCTGGCGAAGATCCAGATCGCTGCCGCGGCCAGCACGATGAATAAAATTTGTTGCACCAACTGCATATAGTTTCCTTAATTTAAGCCCTGTAAAAATAGGAGCTAAAAATGGAATCAGCGGCACAAACAAAGAATTGTGTAATAGATAAAGAATCGATCGGCAGGAAGTTGAAACGCATGGCACTGGAAGTGGCGGAGCGGAACGCGGAGGAGCGGGAAATCGTCATTGCCGGTATTAACGGCAATGGGGAAGTGGTGGCCCGCTGCCTGCAGAAAGAACTGTCCCGCCTCATGGAAGGAAGCCTGTCGCTTATTACGATTGAACTGAATAAAAAAGATCCGCTGGAAGCCCGCCTCCGCGAAACGGTTGCGCTGGAAGGCAAGGTGGTGATCATTGTGGACGATGTGGCCAATACCGGCCGCACCATGCTCTATGCGCTCAAGCCTTTCCTCAACGCCCATCCGAAAAAGATCCAGACCCTGGTGCTGGTGGAGCGGAGCCATAAGGAATTTCCGGTGCAGACCGATTATACCGGGTTGTCCATTTCTACCACATTGCAGGAAAATATCCGGGTGGAAGCCGAAGGTGATGTACTGACAGGTGCCTGGCTGTATTAAAAATGCATCCAGTGTCCGGTCAGTTTTCCGTTGGATAGCTCCAGGGAAGGTGCCGGGAACTTCAGGCAGTTCAATGCAAAGAATACCGTTTTCACGAATTTACTTTTGACCGGCAGCCGCGTGAGGTCAATATCGGGTGCCAGGTACCATTGGCGGTAGCGATGTATGTCCCTCCGGTCGAAGGTGAGATTGCCATTTTTATCAAAAGCACGGTTCTCATAGCCGCCGTACATACCATCCGCGCCATAGCCGATGGACAGGTTGAGCCAGCGGGGCAGGTTCCAGGAGGGCACCAGCGATTTCAGGTTCGCACTCAGCCAGTAGGTCTGGGCGTTATAATCCTTGAGTAAGCGTTCCGGCAGACTGGAGCCGTACAATTCATTGGCCCGGCCTTCAAGGGCAGGGGTTTCATAGTGCTTCCGGTGCGAGGAAAACTTTAGGCTGATCTTCTGTTCCTTCCAGCCCAGTTCCTGTAAGGCGAACAGCGAGGCGCCGGCTATATCGGCTCCGGCATCGGGCCAACTCCAGCCCCATTCGGCCGACCGGCCGTCGAGGTATTCTATGGAGAGCATGTACAGCAGGCTGCTGCCGGTTCCCAGTACTACCGCTGTAGAAGGTTTCAGTCCGCTCCATTTCCATAACCCGGTAGCGGCTCTGCTGGTATGGTAGGCCGTCCAGGCATGACCGATCTTGTCCATCTGCTGCCATTCACCGCCATCATTGAATGTATGAAAAGACGAACGGGGGTAACCCTTATACCAGGCTTCATTAAGGAAAACGAAAGATCCGCCATAGCCGATGGCGGAAACGGCGCCGGTTAGCCACACCCGTTGCTGTTGCTGATGAGGGGTAAGCACGGTAAGGGCAGCACTGTCCTGTGCCTGCACCGATTGCCATAGGAGGAATAAAAAGATAAATGGACAGCGACTCACGCTGTAAATGTACGGTATAGAATTTCTATCGGTTTTTCGAAAAACCAATAACTTCAACGCGAAACTGAAATCAATAAATCAATTATTATGGATGCAGCGATTCAACAACAGGTGGATAAATGGCTGAATGGCAATTTCGATGAGGACGTAAAGAATCAGATACGGGACCTTCAGAAAAGCGGTACGGAAGAACTGGCGGACGCTTTCTACAAAAATCTGGAATTCGGTACCGGTGGACTCCGCGGCCTGATGGGCGTGGGTACCAACCGGATGAATAAATATACGGTGGGCATGGCTACCCAGGGGTACG
>DATAHC010000049.1:0-11221 GCA_036263415.1 Flavisolibacter sp. | reverse complement strand
TTATTGATAGGGGGAGGTACAAATTTGAGCAATACAGCTTTAGCCAGCGTTGATGTAATCAATACACAGACAGACCTGGTGAGCGCGGATTTTTTCGGATCTCGCGTTGGAAAAAGTGAATTGTCCGCAACAACACTTAATAATAAAATTTATTTCAGCCAGGATAGAGAGTCTGATAAAATCGATGTTTATGATGCATCTGTTACTCCCAATCCATGGACGATATCTACAGCCTATGAATCAAATCCTTGTGTTTACAGCAATTCATTTGAAGGCAAACTTTATTTTGTTGGCTATAGCTCTATTCTGACCCTTGATCCAGTAACAGGTGCTACCAGTTCAATAGGGTTTCCTTCTGAAATTTCTGGAATTCGAGATGCGGCTATAGTTATGGCAAACAACTTTATATTGATAGGTGGTGGAGATGTCTCTAATGTAAGTGGTACAACAACTACTTCTAATAAATTGTACATATATGACATTAAAAGGGCTATATGGTTAAATCCAGTTCAATTGAGTGCTGCCCGAAGCTATTTGGCGGCAGCAGTTATAGATAATAAAGTTTTTTTCGCAGGTGGGTCTAATGGATCAACTTTCTATAAGAACGTCGACGTATTTACGCTGAATTAATTGAATAGAATTTATAACAAAATAGCCCCGCCACCGCGTGGTTATTTTGTTTTTGGGAGCAGCCAGTCATGATTGTGCTTCAGGCACGTCCACCTGGAAGTATCAGGCAATCCTAAGGTATTTCGCCAGATCCTGAAAATACGCTGCCGACCAGATATCCAGAACGAGGGCATCCGGGATAAACCGGACAATATCTTCTTTAATGGAATCAAAGGATACGGTTTCAATTCTTTGAAGCAGCAGTTGATGCAGGTCCTGCTCTGTAAGTGTCGGTTGTTGCCAGTCTCCGCTGTCCATGGCCCGTAACCTGAAATGGCCCAGGTGGAGCGCTATGCCTTTTTTAATATACCATTCCAGGTCGTACCAGTCGCGCCCCTTGACCCTGTTTTTCCATTTACGGAACAGAAGGGCATGCATTTTACCGGCAAAGAGGTCAGGAAGCGCAAAGCACTTCACATAGAAAGAGAAAGGCCGGAGCAACAGGTTTTCTTCTGTGCGGAAGCCTAAAGGTGGTTCCCGGTCCACCTCGATCTTGATCCGGATCGGGGGCGGCTTTGTCAGTCCGGATTGAGGAATGGCTCCTTCAAGTGTCAGCTCTTTCCAAATCGTCTCCGGTTTCAAAAAAGCCGAATCGATGGTCGTAGTAGCTGTTTTCATTTTTTCCGTTACCGTTACCTGCATACCGGCCGCTTCAAATTCCTTTACCATACCTTTCAGGTAAGGCTCCAGCGAAAAGCCAGGATCTGCCTGGAGCAGAGAAAAATCCAGGTCTTCGGAAAAGCGGTCCAGGCCATGGAAGATCCGAAGGGCCGTACCGCCATAAAAGGCTGCCACTTCAAAAAAACCGCTGCGCTGCAGGCCCGCCAGTGCCATCTCCTGCATGATCTCTCTCAGCGCGTCCTCCGCCTGTTTTTGGTTTTGGGGTTGATACCCATCGAGCCATTCCCTGATCATAATTGCTCCAGTGTTTTTATCAGCATGCCGATGCTTTGCGATTTAGGTGCCTCCTTTTCCCAGGCCCGGAGCTCCGGCAAACGCAGGCGCCGAAGTCCTTCTTCTTCCAGGCGCAGATCGTCTATTAAAAATTCCTTAGTGCTGCGAACGCTACGCAGGAAGATGCCGCTGGTCAGTACGATCTTATCGCATAAGGCCTTTTCAGGGGTAGCGATCAGTACCCGCTGCCGGGGCGTGATCAGGATCGAGGCGATACCAAAAGCATAATAGGGCAGGGTAGCATGCAGGTAGCGAAACCGCCCCGCCGGTGTTTGATAAAGTTTGGAAGACTCCAGGGTCACGGATACGGTTTCATAAACCCGCTCCGGGATCAGACCCCAGTGCGACAGGGCGGTTTCCAATGAAATGTAAGAGGGACCCCGCATATGGTTGGCCAGCAAAAAGAGGCTTGGCTTCTCTGTTTTAACGTTAGGTCCGGCAACATACAAACCCCGGCGCAAGGGCACTAATATACCGGAACGCACCAATTCATGGATCTTATCATTGGGCCTCCGGTATTCCTTCAGCAGGTGTTTCATTACCTGGTGCGTCAGCGGCTCATCTGCGTAGGACTGAAGGAGGTCTCTGAAATCGGCTGTCATTGTAAAAAAATCGATAGGTAATCGGTTAATTTCCGATTATCTTATATAAATATACCAATATTATGTCAATTAATAGAAGGTTAATCGGATTAAATCCGATTTAAGCATTAAAGTTTTACAAGATTAGAGTTATTAGACTTTACCTTCTTACTATGAACGTTCCGAAAGATAGCAGTATCTATTTTGAATAGATTCATAATCCGTATTCTTTAGACCTTACTTGTCCAATGGTTTACATCCTGCCAACAGCCACAGCCATAGCTTTACTCTTTTAATCATCCAACCCTTTCAAACAACCGACGTATGAAAAATAGCATTTCCCTTCTGGCCTTATGCGGCCTTTTATTTTCCGCCTGCAAACCTGACAAGCCGGATAGCGGGGGCACTACCAATCCGCCGCCCCCTCCTTCATCCGTCACTGTTTCACCCGGCTCTTTCATGCTGCCGGCACGGGATACCATTGTAAAAGTTGGAGTGGCAGCTTCCGGTGCCTGGAAGTTTGAAGTAGCCAGTACCGGCACAGGTTGGATTACGGCCGAGAAGTTTACCACTAATAGTAAAGACTCCCTGAAACTTACCATTGCTGCCAATACGGGTACTTCCGTGCGCACTTCTAAAGTAACCGTGTCCTTAAGCGATGGAACACAGCCTAAAGATATTACCCTTACCCAGACCTACCCCGGCGCTGCACCTACATTGGAGCTGGAGAACCCGGTATCAGGTTCCTTCTCTTTTGCTAATGCTGCTGATACGGTACTGAAGCCCGTGATCGTAACCTTTTCTTCCTGGAGTGCCGCCATCGTAGGCACTGCCTCCTGGGTCATGTTGGAGAAACCGGTAGGCAGTGGAAAGGACACCCTGCGCCTGACAGTCGTCCCCAATGGAACGACCGCTACAAGAACCGCAACGGTAAGAGTTACTATTCCCGGTACTACGCTATCGAAAGACATTGCCATCTCACAAGGCGTACGACCGGTGATCACGGAACCGGTACTAACCGTTAAAGAACCCTCTTATAATGTCACCACTACAACAGATACCACCATCAAAGTGGAAGTAAAGAATGCGGTAAGCACCTGGACGGCCGCCGTGCAGGGAACAGCCACCTGGCTCACAGCGACTAAAAAGACGGGAACGCTGGGAGTAGATACGGTATTGATCAACCTGCCATCACCGAATACTACACCTTCCTTACGTATAGGAACGGTGCGCGTTACGAGTGGAACGCAGACACAGGATGTGACAGTGACGCAGGGGATTTATACATGGGGATCATGTTCCGATTGTTTCATAAGCATTAATCCTATACCCGTAAGCGGAGAATGGTTAAGCGCTGATAAAATGCAATTTTCAGGGGCTTCGGCAGGTACGAAAGTACTGTTCCCTGGCGGTCGAAATAACACTACATCATATAAGTCAACGGATATCTATGATACCGTTATAAAACAATGGACATCAAATGTAAATTTGAGTTCTGAAGCAGTTAACTATTCTTTATTAAGCATAAATAATAAGGTTTATTTGACCGGTGGATATAGAGGATCATCTGGTACAAACTCGGATATTATAGAGGTATATGATCCCGTGATAAATGCTTGGTCTAATAATCCCCGCTATGCTTTATCTCAGGCAAAGAATAATATAGCTATCGCAGCTAACAATAATGCTATTATAGTTGCGGGTGGTATATTGAATGATAAAGCAACGTCATCAAATAGTGCCGATATTTTTCTGACAGATGGCTCAGGAACAATAAATGGATTCCTGGCTTCAAATATTGATATCCCAAGAGCTTATTTGGCAGCAGCGGGAGCTGGCGACGAAATTCTTTTTGCCGGAGGCTCTGACGCCAACGGATTAAATATATATAACAATGTGAGCATTTATAATACGAACACCAGATCCTGGGATCATTCAAAAAAGCTTTCAGAAGCACGGAACTTTTTATCAGCAGTTACTGCAGGGAATAAGATATATGTTGCTGGTGGCTATAACTCTGTAGGATCATCGAGTAAAATTGATGTATATAATACTTCAACACACTCTTTTGAACCTTCCATGAATTTACCTGTAAGTGACGGCCTGGCTGAAATCTCTATGGCATCAGCAAAGAATCTTATATTTTTTGCAGGGGGAGTTACCTTTAAAGGAGGGTCTGAACTACCTTTATCAAGAGATCTACATATCTATAACACATTAACAAATCAATGGTCTAAAGTTCAACTAAGTAAAGCAAGGAAAAACCTGGCTATAACAGTAATAGGAAATAAGGTTTTTGTCGCCGGTGGAACTGATAGTAATGGTATTCCTACCCGTATAGTAGATATTTTTACGCTATATTGATCTGTTCATAATAGCCACGCCGCCGCGTGGCTATTTTGTTTTTAACCGTCCCGGTCCTTTTCTTACCTTGTCGCCATGTCCATCGATCTGAATTGCGATATGGGAGAAGGGATGCCGCATGACGAGGCGCTGATGCCGTTCATTACCTCCGCCAACATTGCCTGCGGCTTTCATGCCGGCAGCGGTGCCCTCATCAGCCATACCATCGACCTGGCCGTGAAGCATGGCGTGAAGATCGGTGCCCATCCTTCCTTTCATGACCGCGAGCATTTCGGACGCAAGGAAATGAACCTGCGACCGGAAAAGCTCTACGCCATCCTGCTGCAGCAGCTGGTGAAGATCGATCTCATCGCCAAAGAAAAAGGCACACGGCTGCATCATGTAAAGCCCCATGGCGCGCTGTATAATATGTCCGCCCGCGATGCCGCCATCGCACATACCATTGCCAATGCCGTAAAGGATTTTGACGAAAGCCTGGTACTGTTCGGCCTTAGCGGCAGCCAAAGCATCGAGGCGGCGCAAAAGATGGGACTGCAAACAATGAGCGAGGTCTTTGCCGACCGCACCTACCAGGACGATGGCAGCCTCACTCCGCGCATACAGTCGGGCGCCCTTATTGAAAGCGAAGAGCAAAGCCGCGCGCAGGTGCTGCAGATGGTGCGCCAGGGAACCGTTACTACCATCACCGGCAACACCATCCCCATCCAGGCCGATACCATCTGTCTGCACGGCGATGGCGCCCATGCGCTGACCTTCGCCCAGCTCATTCATACCACCCTACAACAGCTGCCCCTTGTTTCGTAAGAACCGCTGGAAAAACTTCGGCGGCGCCACGATCGGCGCGGCCTTCCTGATGGCCAATTCCTCCATCGGCCCGGGCTTTCTTACACAGACCACCGTTTTCACGCAACAACTGCTTACCAGCTTCGGCTTTGTGATCCTGCTGTCTGTACTGCTCGATATTGGCGCGCAGCTCACTACCTGGCGCGTGCTTACGGTGAGTGAGCTGCGGGCGCAGGACCTTACCAACCGGCTGCTGCCCGGACTGGGTTATTTCCTGGCCTTCCTGGTGGTGCTGGGCGGCTTTGCCTTCAACATCGGCAATATAGCAGGATGCGGACTGGGACTGAACGTACTCACCGGCCTTTCCTTCGAAAAGGGTGCCCTCATCAGCGGGGCCATCGCCCTGGCGCTGTTCTGGATCCGGGAAGTCGGCAAAATGCTGGATGGCTTCACTAAAGTCCTGGGCATCCTGAAGATCGGCCTCACACTGATCATCGCCTTTACCGCGCATCCGCCGCTGGCGCAGGCATTACACGATACCGTACTGCCGCAGCAGTTCAGTACCGCTGCCATTGTTACCATTGTGGGTGGCACGGTCGGCGGCTATATTACCTTCTCCGGCGCCCACCGCCTGCTGGATGCAGGCATCAAGGGAAAGGACCACCTGCGCCAGGTGGACCGCAGTGCCATCAGCGGCATCGTAATCTCTACCATCATGCGCATTATTTTATTTCTCGCTATCGTTGGAGTACTGAGCCAGGGCGTGCAGCTGGATGCCGACAACCCGGCGGCCAGCGTGTTCCGTTCCGCGGCTGGTGAAGCGGGCTTCCGCATCTTCGGCATCGTGCTGTGGAGCGCCGCCATCTCCTCCGTGATCGGCGCGGCCTATACCTCGGTGTCCTTCTTCAAAACCTTTCACCCGCTGCTGGCGCGTTACGAACGCCTCTGCATTTCTATCTTTATTATCATCTCCACCCTGGTCTTTGTCACCGTGGGCAAGCCAAAGCAACTCCTGGTGCTGGCCGGTGGCGTGAACGGATTGATCCTGCCCATTGCGCTGGCACTGATCCTGATCGCTGCCACGCAGCAGCGCCTGATGAAGGGCTATCGCCATCCGATGTGGATGCAGGTGGCCGGCTGGATGGTGGTGGCGGTGATGGGCTGGATGGGAGTGATGGCGGTGGCGTCGATAGTCAATAGTCAGTAGTCAATAGTGAATAGTCAATCAGAGAACAATCAGTATGAAAATAGCAAGGGATAAATGGAAGCATTTTTATGTGGGCATTGCCATGGGGGTTGTGCTGCAATTGGCCGGACAACTCATGTTTCCCCACCATCCCTATAAAGTGGCAGCCGCGGTGTTTGGACTGGTCTGCGCTATCAGCTATGGTTTTGAACTCTTCTCCTTATATACCGGCCGTGGACATTATGAATTTCTCGACGCCGTAGCGGCGGTGATCGGAGGCGTGCTGGGGATGGCGGCGGTGATGATGATCAGTGGGATAATCAGTGATCAGTGATGAGTGGGGTAATCAGCAATCAGCAATCAGTAAGGAGTGGGGCGTACATCGCCTATGGTCTTTTCCTGCGTTTGGTTCTATAGGGGCAGTCTGGAGGTGCGGGGGATTGCTTTCCCGCTAAAGACGGGACACGCGTCCTGCGTCCTTCCGCCAGAGGCGGACACGCGCCATGACGGGCAGAACTAAAGCACTGTAAGGCTTTACGATAGGGGGCACTAATAGTGAAGCTTCAATTCGTCACGCCGAAACCGACGTCTGAAGTCTGACAACTGCCGTCTAATTCGATTGCCCGCTGCCGATCAGGTCATCATTATTCACGCCTTTCTTCTTCGATACGTTCTCCGTCAGCTTGCCGAAGTTCCAGGTGAGGCTGACCGACAGCGCGCGGAAGGGCATGGTGCTGGTGCTGGTATAGGTGAAGTTCGGATCCTGCGTCACCAGCTTGAAATCCCAGTTCTTGTCCAGGAAGTTGGCCGCACCTACAGAAGCCGTGAGCTTGTCCTTGAAGAATTTATAGCCCGCGTTCAGGCCGTACCAGATGTTCAGCGGATAGCTGGTCTGTATGCTCACCGGCGCTTTCCAGAAGCCGGCATAAGCGCTGAGCACCAGTTTCTTTTTGATGGTGTAGTTCGTGTTCAGGTTGGCATTGCCACCGAAGCCGTCGTTCACCTGCGTTCTCATGAATTTGTTCTCTACGCGGTTATAGCGGATGTTTCCGTTGATGAAGATGCTCCAGTCCGGCGTGATCTTGCCGTTCACGTTGGCGTTCAGGCTCACCTGCAGCTCCTTGCCCACGTTATCGCTGGTGGTGCTGGTAACACCGGTGGATGGATCGAAGGTGGCATACTGCACGATCATGTTATCGCTGTAGGTGCCGCCCAGGGTCAGTCCGGCAAATGTAGTACCCTTGTTGATGCGCGTTTGCAGCGACAGGCTGTGAATGATCTGCGCATCCAGCGAAGGGTTGCCGTACGAGATATTCAGCGGATCGTTATTGTTCTTGAAAGGATTGAGGTTCCAGATGTAGGGTCGCTGCAGCCGGTCGCTGTAGCTGGCCACAAAGGTGAGGCTGTTGCTCATCCTGATGCTGGCCTGTACATTGGGCAGCAGGTTGGAGTAGCGCTGGTTCACCTGCGTTTTAGCGCTGATGAAATCACCGTTCACTTCCGTATGCTCCATCCGGGCGCCGAGGCGGAAGGTGGTCTTCTTCACCTTGAAGCTGTAGGTGCCATACACGCTGTATACGTCCTGGTCGTACTGGAAGAAATCGGTATTATCCAGGTTCAGCTTATAGTCTTCCAGATTATTGAAGCGCAGCAGGCTTTCAAAATCGGAGGTGGCGCGGCGCAGGATGGCCTTTACGCCGGTCTCGATCTTTTGGCTGTTCTTCAGCGGCTGGATGAAGTCCGACTGCAGGGTATACTGCTTGTTCACCGCTTCGCTGTTGTTGATCACGTAGCGGTCGTAGGTCACCGGGTTGTCCATCACGCTGTTCAGGAAGGTATTGCTGTTGCCGAACTCCGTATTGAAGCGCAGGCTGAATTCCTTTTCCTTATTGCCGCTGAACTTCCGGATGTAATCGGCACCCACGCTGTTGGTAGGGTATTCGTTGCGGCTGTCGAGATTGTAGTAGCTCACGGAATCGGGCACGGAGGTATAGTCCATGGTAATGGTCTGGTTCAGCTTCGAGCGGTTGCGGCCGCCGGAAACATTGCCATAGAAGCTCATGGTGTTCAGGCTGTCCACCTCCCAGCTCACTTCCGCATTGCCGAAGTTCCAGAAATTGGTAAAGCGACGGTCGCCCACCAGCAGGCGGCTTTGGTACAGGGATGGAATGCGTGGCAGGGTTTCCTGGCGGATGGTGCCCGGAACGTTCTTTGCCCCGCCAGCCCCGTAGTAGACCGTTACGCCCACCTTGCCGAACTTGGCGCTGAAGTTGGAATTGATATTGTACCAGCCGGTAGAGGCATAATAAGTAGAGATGGAGCCGTTATAGCCCACTACTTTCTTCTTGGTTATGATATTGATCACACCGCCCACGCCTTCGGCATCGTACTTGGCGGAAGGCGTGGTGATCACTTCGATCTTGGTAATCAGCGCCCCGGGAAAGCCTTTCAGGGCTTCCTTCACATTCTGGGCAAACATGGCCGTTTCGCGTCCGTTCAGCAATACCTTGAAATTGCTCTGGCCGTTCACCTGTATATTATTATCGCCGTCCACGCTTACAAAAGGCGTTTTGCGCAGGATGTCGATGGCGGTTTTCGATTTGCTGGCCGGGTCGTTCTCCACGTTGAACACGATCTTGTCGTCGGTCTGCTCCACCAGCGGCTTGCGGGCGGTGACCACGATATTCTGCATGGAGGAGGAGGCGGGCGACAGGCTGATATCGTTCAGCACGATGGGCTGGTCGGCCACGGTGAGCTCGGCGCGGGTCTCGGCAAATCCGGTGTGGGAGAAGATCAGCGTATAGCGCCCGGTGTCGACGGCGTTGAAAGTAAACTTGCCTTTATCGTTCGTAAACACGCTTTTCACCGGCTGCTGCAGCTGTCCGGCACGGAACAGTTCTACGGTGGCATACACCAGGGGTTTCTGGGCGGCACTGTCTTTCAGGGTGCCCGTGACCGTGGTTTTGGAGGATTGAGCGGAAGCGGTAGCGCCGATCAGTTGCCAAAGGGCGATCAGGCCAAGCGAAAGAAGCAGTGTACGATGCATAACGGTTGATGTTTACGAAATCTATCGTAAGATCAGCGATTATGGGTGATGAGGGGTATTTATTTATATGAAAGGCGAATCGGGAAGCGTCAATGGTTGATCGGATGTCAGACGCCGGACTTCAGACGTCGGTTTTTGGCGTAACGGGTTGAAGCGTCATTATTGGATCAAACTTTCGTAAAGGCGGACCGCAATATTAATCTGACCGTCATGCGGTAGTGGCTTACGATAGGTAGCCGTGCCTGAGAGATTGCTTCGCTTCGCTCGCAATGACGACCAGAACTTAGGTGCAGTCAGGTGCTTCGATAGGCAGATCGTATAGAAACGTTTTAACCCGTTACGCCGGAAAGCAAAAAAAAAGGCTGGATAAAAATCCTGCCTCGTTTTATAATCCAATATCCTATGAATAACCGACACGAAAATAAGAGCGGTTTGATTTCTTACCCAGCTTGTCTGGATGAAGCGTGTCAGAAATCGGATGAAGTGTGGATACCCGGAAATGAATTGTAGGAACCCGGTTAGCCGGTAGGGTGAGTAAGCTTTTCCCCGGCCCCTCCCGGTTACCACCCTGTAAGCCACCCCTTCTGTTTAAGCCTTGAAAATAAACGCCGAAGCTCCGTTCAACTAAGCGGCTGGTTCAGATTTTATGCGTATAACAGTATTGATTGCCCTTATGCCCGCAGTATCCCAACCGCCTGTAACCGACATTTCCTCCCTGCTTCCCGGCATCCGGCAACGGAATGTGGAGGCCTGGAAAATCCTGTACGACCAGTATGCGCCGGTCCTGTATGGGGTCGGACTGCGTTCTGCCCGGCCCGAGCTGGCGGAGGAGTGGGTGGAGAAAGCCTTCCTGAAAGCCTTTCGACATATCCGGGAATACGATCCGGCCCGCGGCCGTTTTCTGCCCTGGGTGCTGCGCCTGATGGCTGAGCCGTCAGGAAGCACAGGGGTAAATACGACACCGTTACCAAACCTGCATAAAATAGTTCCCTGATCTTCTTCCAGTTGTTTACATTCGTGAAAGGCAAGTACGTCAGGCTCCTTCCTCAGGAAACTGGATAATCATTTGCTTGATCAATTATCGTGGAAATAAGCCCCATTCTGATACTGGAAGACGACATCGATGATGTGCAGATGATCAAGGATGCCAGTGAGCGCCTGAAGATCGAGCGGGCCATTCATTTCTTTCATACGGGCGATGAGCTGATCGCCTTCCTGCAGGCTTCGGAACTGTCACCCTACTTCATTCTGAGCGATGTGAACCTGAGGGGCGAAACCGGTTTCGATATCAAAAAACGCATTGCCGACAATGAGCAGCTGAAATACAAGAGCGTTCCGTTCATTTTCTGGTCTACCAACGCTTCTGAAAAGCAGATCCAGTACGCCTACGACCTGCCGGTCCAGGGCTTTTTCATGAAGCCCCACAGCTTCCAGGAGCTCTGCGACACTTTTCAGATCATTCTCACCTACTGGCAGAAAAGCCAACACCCCAAACGGATTTTGTGATGTCTGATGTCTGATCTCTGATTTTATGGCAGATGTCAGATTTCAGATGTCAGATAGGGATGGGCTCCTGGCTGATTGGAATATTGGTATAGAGGACACCTACTCACTATTGACTATTCACTATTGACTCCT
>DATAHC010000048.1:0-3789 GCA_036263415.1 Flavisolibacter sp. | reverse complement strand
ATAAAATACTTATATATTGGTGGACTTAATCTGCTTTTTCATGATTTAGCCCTTAGGTTTAAGCTCTTTTTAGCAAGGTTTTACTTACCTTCGCCGCCAAAATATACTAAGGTATCTAATCGGATGCAATTCTAAAAAATTCACGATGTCAGTAACAAAAGAAAAAAAAGCTAACATTTTTGCCAATTTTGGCGGTTCTGCTACGAACACAGGTTCTATCGAAGGACAGATTGCTTTGCTTACAGAGCGTATTACACAGATCTCCTCACATCTGCAGCAAAATAAGAAGGATTTCTCTACCCATCGCGGCCTGATGCAGCTGGTAGGTAAGCGCCGTCGCTTGTTGAACTACCTGCAAAAGCATAACCTTACCGGTTACCGCTCTTTAATTGAGAAATTAGGTATCAGAAAATAAGATTGATTGAATACTCTATAAAGCTACCTCCCAACTCACACCAGTTGGGTTTTGGCTTTTATACAGTTTTCCCTGAAATCTTGTAAATCCCTCAAAATCAACGTATGTTATCACAGAAATTCAGTAAAACATTTGATATTGGAGATGGCCGCGAAGTAACCATCGAAACAGGCCGGCTGGCCCGCCAGGCCGACGGTTCCGTAACCGTTAAAATGGGCAACAGCATGTTGCTGGCTACCGTAGTGGCCACCGAAGAAGCCAAACCCGGACAGGAATTTTTCCCGCTTAGTGTGGATTACATGGAAAAGTTCGCCTCTGCCGGTCGTATTCCCGGCTCTTTTTTCAAGAGAGAAGGCCGCCTTTCCGATGGTGAGATCCTGATCTCCCGCCTGATCGACCGCGCCCTGAGACCGCTTTTCCCGGAAGATTATTTCTGCGAGGTGCAGGTGATCGTGACGCTTATCTCTTCAGACGCTGAAGTGATGCCCGATGCGCTGGCTTGTCTGGCTGCCTCTGCAGCACTGGCTTTATCTACGATTCCCATCCAGGAAGTGATCTCGGAAGTTCGCGTGAGCAGGGTAGATGGTCAGTTCAAGATCAACCCGACCCGTACTGAAATGGAGCGTTCCGATATGGACTTCATTATTGCCGCTACTGAAAAGAATATCATGATGGTGGAAGGGGAAGCCAAGGAATGTTCTGAGGAAGACCTGGTCCGCGCCCTGGAGATCGGTCATGAAGCCATCAAGGTTCAGATCCGCGCCCAGGAAGAATTGCGTGATATGGTAGGCGTGGGACCCAAGCGGGACTATAAAAAGCCGGAAACGAATGAAACGCTTCGCCTGCGTGTGGAAGAGTTTGCCAAAGCCCGCATGGAAGCTGATTCCCGCGGTAACCTGCCCAAAGCAGAAAGAAAAGAACGCTATAAGAAATTATACGAAGAATTAAAAGAAACACTAACCAAGGAAGCCAATCTTCCGGAAGGCGAAGAGATCGGCGACGATGTAAAAAAGCTGGTGAAGAAATACCTGGCCGATCTGCAATATGATGTGGTAAGGGATATGATGCTGAATGATAAAGTGCGCCTTGATGGCAGGGGCCTGGAAGATGTACGTCCCCTTGACATGGAAGTAGATGTGCTGCCCACACCGCATGGTGCCGCCCTCTTTACCAGGGGGGAAACCCAGTCACTGACTACGGTTACCCTTGGAACACCACTGGATGAGCTGTTGGTGGAAAGCGCCGCCAAATCGGAATACTCCAAATTCATCCTGCATTATAATTTCCCTCCGTTCTCAACCGGTGAGGTGAAATTCCTGCGGGGTCCGGGCCGTCGTGAAGTCGGTCATGGTAACCTGGCCCAGCGCTCCCTGAAGCAAATGATGCCGGGAGGTGATTACGCCTATACGGTGCGGATCGTGAGCGATATCCTGGAGAGTAACGGTTCTTCCTCCATGGCGACTGTTTGTGCCGGTTCCCTGGCTCTTATGGATGCCGGTGTGCCGTTCCCCAAGCATGTGGCCGGAGTAGCCATGGGACTGATCTCCAAAGAAGGGAAATTTGCCGTGCTGACCGATATCCTGGGCGATGAAGATCACCTGGGCGATATGGACTTCAAGGTTACCGGTACCAGAGAAGGAATCTGCGGTATCCAGATGGATATCAAAGTTGACGGACTTTCCATGGAAGTGATGCGCCAGGCCCTGGAGCAGGCACGCCGTGGCCGTATGCACATCCTCGATGCTATGTACCAATGTATACCGGAAGCCCGTTCGGATGTGAAACCGCATGCTCCCCGTATGGTGAAGCTGTTCATTGACCGTGAGTATATCGGAGCCGTGATCGGACCCGGTGGTAAAGTGATCCAGGAAATGCAGCGTGAAACCGGAACTACCATCAATATTGAAGAAAAGAACAATATGGGTGAGGTCAGCATCTTCGGTTCCGACAAGGAGAAAGTTGAAAAAGCGCACAACTGGATCAAAGGCATTGTTGCCGTTCCTGTTGTGGGTGATGAATATGAAGCCGTGGTGAAAACCATTCAGCCTTATGGCGCCTTTGTTGAATTCCTTCCCGGCAAGCAGGGTTTACTCCACATCTCTGAAGTAAGCTGGAAGCGCCTGGAAACACTGGAAGGCGTGCTGAATGAAGGTGATAAAGTGAAAGTGAAGCTGACCGGAACCGATCCTAAAACAGGTAAGTTCAAATTGTCTCGCAAAGTGCTTCTGCCAAAACCGGAAGGCATGCGTGAAGAGCGTCCACGGGACGATCGGCAGCGTGACGAACGCCCGAGAGATGATCGCCAGAGAGAGGGTGGCTACCGTTCGGAAGCACCTCGTACGGATCGTCCGAAACTGGAAAAAAACCAGAACAACGGCGGCCAGCAATCCGGCACTGAAAGTGCGGAAGGCAACGAACAATAATTCATCAATTAATTTCTATAAGGCTGTCTAACGGGCAGCCTTTTTATTTTATGGATACCATACAGATCAGCATTGAAGCCACTGAAACGGAGCAGGAAATACTTATCAGTGAGCTGGATGGGTTGGGGGCTAACGGGTTCGAGCAGACGACAACTCATTTGCTTGCCTATTTTACGGAAGATAACTTTCCCAGCTATGAGGTGAACTTATTACTGCAACCTTACAGCCATGTTCTCGCGCGGATACAGGAACAGAACTGGAATGCCGTCTGGGAGCAGAATTTCGAACCGGTAGTAGTCGATTCCTTTTGTGCCATACGGGCTCATTTTCATCAGCCGATCAAGGATGTTACGCACGAGATCATCATTACGCCTAAAATGAGTTTCGGTACCGGGCATCATGCCACCACCTATATGATGATCGGGCAAATGAAGGACATTGATTTCACTGGCAAGAAGGTATTTGATTTCGGTACGGGCACCGGTATACTGGCCATCCTTGCGGAAAAGCTGGGAGCCGCTTCCATCACGGCTATTGATGTGGACGACTGGAGTATTATCAACACCCGGGAAAATGCAGAGCAGAATAATTGTCATCACATCACCGTCTCACAAACTTCGCTGTTGCCGGAAGAAACGTTTCCTATTATACTGGCCAACATTAACAGAAATGTGATTTTACAATACCTGGAACAGCTGAAGCGCATGACGCAACCCGTTGGACTACTACTTTTCAGCGGATTACTGAAGAGCGATATGGATGACATCGTTGAAGCCTGTACGAAACTGGAACTGCATTTGATTAAACATACGGAGCGGGCTAATTGGATCTCCTTATTATTTGTTAACAGAAAATGACGGGATCGTTAAATTAACATGAAGCCTTTGCGATAAATTATTATTTTTGTTCCGCTTCAACCAAGATTCTATGAATGAATTACTATTGATCGTA
>DATAHC010000047.1:0-9999 GCA_036263415.1 Flavisolibacter sp. | reverse complement strand
TTTTTTCTGGTCGCACGGGATCTTAAGATCCTTTTTGTAAATGCAGCAACAAGGGAAAAGGTCAAAATAAATCACGGTATCGATATAGTACCCGGAATGTCCATTCTGGAAATTGTCCCGCCCGAACGAAAGGCGGCACTTACCCAACTCTATCAGGAAGTATTCAAGGGAAATCCGAAAACCTCGGTAGTACAAATTCCTAATAAAGGAAAATTATTTTATTATAAGAATGAATTCAATCCGGCGTTTGATGATGAGGGCAATATAATCGGAGCTCTTGTAACCGTTAAGGACATTACCACCGAAACCGAAGCAGAAAAGAATCTGAAAGAGGTAGAAGAACGCTGGCGTTTTGCCCTGGAAGGTGCCCAGCAAGGTGTATGGGACTGGAATATGCTGACTGGAGAAGTCTACTATTCCGACTCCTACAAAAAGCTGTATGGATATGACGATACCGATCTCAAGGGGCGTATTGAGGAATGGGCTTCCAAAATACATCCTGATGATAAGAAGGTTATGAATGGTGCAATTGAAAAACATGCTACCAGCAGTAACCCTTATTATGAATCTACTTATAGGATACGGGCCAAAAATGGAGAATACCGCTGGATCCTCGCAAGGGGAATGATCACAGAGCGAAATGCTGCAGGCAAGGCGATCCGCATGCTGGGCACGCACACGGATATAACCGATCAGGTAAAAAAAGACGAACGGTACAAGCTGTTGTTTTATAACAACCCCTTGCCGATGTGGATCTATGATCTGAATTCATTCCGCTTCATAGCGGTAAATAATGCTGCCATCAGTCACTATGGCTATACCCAGGAAGAGTTTCTGTCCATGACCATTTTCGATATAAGGCCGGAATCGGAAATAGAACGGTTGAAAATAGACGTTCAGCTTAGAAATCAACAGGGTGCCAGGAATAACATCTGGAAACACCGCAAAAAAAACGGCAGCCTCATTGATGTGGAAGTGTCCACCCAGCCGCTTGATGAAACTCGTTCCAGCATCCTGGTTTTAGCCAATGATATCACCGAAAAGATCAAGGTAGAGGAAGAACTGCGGAAAAGCAATGAACGCTTTTCTTATGCGGCTAAGGCAGCCTCGGAAGCCTTATGGGAATGGGATATTCCTTCCGGTGAAGTATACATGAGCCACACCTATACGGAAATATTAGGTTGGGCTCCGGACCACCAGAGCCGGTTTGAAAAATGGCATGAGCTCATACACCCCGATGATCGGGAAGCTACAACTGCAGGTTACTATAAAGCACTGGCCAATCCTGAAATTGAACACTGGGAAAAAGAATACCGTTTTCTCAAGGCTGATGGCAGCTACTGTTTTGTTTTCGATAAAGCGGTGATTCTGCGACAGGCCGAAGGCAAAGCCTATAAGGTCATTGGAGCCATACAGGATATTACGGATAAGAAAATGGCGGAAGAAGAGTTGATCCGAAGCAATGAACGCTTCCTTCTTGCCAGCAGGGCAGCCTCAGATGCCATATACGATTGGGACATTAAAGCCAATGCTGTGGAATGGGGAGAAGGATTGCAGACGTTTTTTGGTTTGTACCCCAGTGATGTAACGATATCTGTATGGGAATCACTCATTCATCCGGATGACCGGAAAAGGATCAGTGACAGCATCAACAAAGCGCTGAAGAACGATAGGGTGAATTCCTGGAGGGGAGAATACCGTTTTGCACGTGCCGATGGCAGCTACAGCTATGTACTGGACAGAGGGTATATCAGTCGTGATAAGAATGGCGACGCATTACGGATGATCGGCTCCATGCATGATATTACGCAGCGAAAATATAATGAGCATCTCCTGAACCTGGAGCGCACGATCTTTGAACTATCCAGTGACCCTTCTATTGATTTTAAATATATCGTCAATAAACTACTGGCAGGCATCGAGGAAATTCATACAGATACTATAACCTCCGTTCTCCTGCTGAAAGAAAACGGAACGGTGGAGCACCTGGCTGCACCCAGTTTGCCCATTGCCTTTACAAATGGCATTAATGGTGCGGCTATTGGCCCTGAAGAAGGTTCCTGCGGTGCAGCTATGTATTTCAAAAAGACCGTAATCGTATCTGATATAGAGAATGATCCCCTATGGGCAACCTATAAAGATTTTGCCGCACAGTTTGGACTCAGAGCCAGTTGGTCGCTTCCAATTATCCACAGCTCCGGTAAGGTGATGGGCAGCTTCGCGGTCTATCATAAGAAGATCAAGGAACCCACCGGCAGCGAACTGGATACGGTGGAGCGGATTCGCAACATCCTGAGGGTGATCATGGAAAACAGGCGCTCCTTGCAGGAAATCAAGATCGCCAATGAACGCTTCGATATCATGATGAAAGCCACCCATGACCTGATCTGGGACTGGGGGCTGGAATCCGGTATCATTTACAGAGATCCGCTGGGTCTTAAAAAAGTATATGGAACGGCTGATAATCAACCGATAGAGAATATCAATCAGTGGATGGCCCGTATTCATAAAGAGGATCACGAGCATGTTCAGACCGTAATCAGTAATATACTCCAGGCAAAAGAAGAAAATACCTTTGATGTGGAATACCGGTTCCTGCGTGACGATGGCACCTATTCGCATGTATATGACCGGGGGGTTATTATCCGGGATGATAAAGGCAAACCGGTTCGGATGATCGGTGCGGCACAGGACATTTCCGAACGGAAGCGCCTGGAGCGGGAACTTATTCAGAATGAGCTGGAACGGCAAAAAGCGATCAATCAGGCTACCATTGATACGCAGGAGCAGGAAAGAGGCGAGATCGGCAAGGAACTGCACGACAACGTGAACCAGGTGCTCACCACCACCAAATTGTACCTCGATCTGGCACTTAGCAATCCAGAGCTGAAAGATGAGCTGATCCTGAAGTCCAATAAAAATATCATAACCGTGATCAATGAGATCAGGCAACTTTCAAGATCCCTGATGGATCCCAGCATAGGAGATCTGGGATTGATCGACTCGATTCACGATCTCATAGAAAATATCAATCTTACAAGAAAATTACATGTTAGCTTAGCGGCCGATAAGAAGGTTGAGCAGCTTCTTGATAAGAATCAAAAACTAACGGTATTCCGTATTATTCAGGAAACCTTGAATAACGCTATCAAGCATGCGAAAGCCACTTCTGTTTCAATTCATTTTCATAGCAGATCCGATACGGCAGAGCTCATGATTCAGGATGATGGAATCGGATTTGACCCGAAATCAGTGAAGAAGGGAGCCGGACTAAAAAATATTCAGAACCGGGTATATTTGATCAATGGGAACCATTCCATTCAGAGTAAGCCCGGCAAAGGTTGTAAGATATTAATTGATTTTCCTTTTACTAAACTAAATAAAGACCGTCCAGATTAACTATGGAAAAGATCACAATCCTGATTGCAGACGACCACACGCTGGTGAGAGAGACATGGAGTTTCATTTTGAACACCGACCCCCGGTTTAAAGTGATTGCCGAAAGCGGAAGCGGGGAAGATGCTGTAGAGCTGGCTAAACAACTTCGTCCACAGGTGGTGATCATGGATATCAACCTGCCGGGTATGAATGGTATAGAAGCCACCCAGCTGATCAGGAAATACTCTCCTGGCTCTAAGATCCTGGGCGTTTCGCTGCATACCCAGCCTACCTATGCCCGTAAAATGATCCAGAAAGGCGCTATGGGCTATGTTACCAAGAACTCTTCCCGGGAAGAAATGTTCAAGGCCATTATGGAAATTCAGAACGGACGTAAATATATCTGCGACGAGATCAAAAATATCCTTTCAGAACAGGTGATCAGCGGCGAGGACCAGCAAAGCGGATTGAATTCTCTTTCCCAGCGCGAAATCGAAATCATTGCTTTCATCAAAAAGGGAAATTCTTCCAAAGAAATAGCAGATGCCCTGAATATATCGGTAAAAACCGTAGAAGTGCATCGTTACAACATTCTCAAAAAACTCAACCTTAAGAATGCAGCTGCACTGGTAAACTTTATCAACAATAGCCAACTGGATTTTGAAAATTAAGGCTTGCTTGGTATTTTTACCCATACATAACCAGTAAACTTACGTACTGGCTAAACGATTGACGTGTCGCACTTTGTGAAGTCCGGATACCCTGGCAAGGCAATCGTTCTCTAAAATCTCCTTGCAATGGCGGTCAATTGCAGCTGAATAAAATTTAATTCAACTGCTTTATGGCATCAGAGACCATACGTGTTGTTATAGCCGATGATCATCAAATGGTAAGGGAGACCTGGAAGATCATACTCGATCGGCATGAACAGATTGATGTGATCGGCGAATGCTCCAATGGAGCCGAGGCGATCGATTCTGCCATTCACCTGAATCCGGATGTCATTCTCATGGATATCAATATGTATCCGGTTAATGGATTTGAAGCGACGCGTAAAATACTGAAGCAATCCCCCAACATCAAGATCATTGGCGTATCGGTAAATAACCAGCCGGGTTATGCAAGGAATATGCTGCAGCTGGGAGCAAAAGGCTATGTTACCAAAAATTCCACCCGTGATGAAATGATTCATGCCATTATGCAGGTAACAGATGGAAAAACATATGTGTGCAGGGAGGTTAAAGAGAAAATGGGATAACCTGCCCGAGCTTGAAATAAGGTGAATTGGTGTGCAGACAGTAACTTTGCACACCAATTTTGTTTTACGCATGAGCAGCACACTTTCCAAAAATTTCGAACCCGGACAAATAGAAGAAAAATGGTATCAGCATTGGCTGGATAAAGGGTATTTCAACAGCAAACCCGATAATCGCCCTCCGTTTACCGTGGTTATCCCCCCTCCTAATGTAACGGGTGTGCTGCATATGGGCCATACGCTCAATGAAACCGTTCAGGATGTATTGGTGCGTAAAGCCCGCATGAGCGGCTTTAATGCCTGCTGGGTACCGGGAAGCGATCACGCGTCCATTGCCACAGAAGCTAAAGTGGTTCAGATGCTGGAAAAGGAAAAAGGCATTTCCAAACAGGAACTATCCCGGGAAGACTTTCTTAAGTACGCATTCGAATGGAAAGATAAATACGGCGGCATTATTTACCACCAGATCAAAAAGCTGGGCTGCAGTGTGGACTGGAACCGGGTAACCTTTACCATGGACGACCATTACTATGAGGCAGTGATCCGGGTATTTATTGACCTGTTTAATAAAGGCATGATCTACCGGGGTGCCCGCATGATCAACTGGGATCCTCAGGCAAAAACGGCCCTGAGCGATGAGGAAGTGGATTATAAAGACGTTCAGGGAAAGCTCTACTACATCCGGTATGCCATCGTGAATCCGGAAAGCGCAAAAGACGATTATATTCTGATTGCCACGCAAAGGCCCGAAACCATTATGGGCGATACGGCGGTTTGCGTAAATCCGGAAGATGAGCGATATATGCATCTGAAAGGCAAAAAGGTAATCGTTCCATTGGTGAACCGCGAAGTGCCCATCATTTTCGACACATACGTTGATCCCACATTTGGTACGGGAGCACTGAAAGTTACCCCTGCCCATGATATCAATGACTATAACCTCGGACTGAAGCATCAGCTTCCCATCATCGATACATTGAATGAAGACGGCACCTTGAGCGCGGCGGCTCAGGTTTTTGTTGGAATGGATCGCTTTGAAGCACGCGAAAAAGCCGTACAGAAGCTCAGGGAAGAGGGCCTTCTCGAAAAAGAAGAAACGTATCAGACACGGGTCGGGATTTCACAAAGAACCAGTGCCGTGGTCGAACCCAGGATATCGACGCAATGGTTTGTAAAAATGGAGAAGCTGGCAGAGAAGGCGCTGAATGCGGTAGTTTCCGGTAAGGTTCACATTCACCCGGAAGAGCGTTTTCTGGCTACCTATAAATACTGGCTGGAAAATATCAAAGACTGGTGCATCAGCCGGCAGCTTTGGTGGGGTCAGCGCATACCGGCCTGGTATGATGCAGATGGAAGATTTGTAGTGTCCGCAACGGAAGAAGAGGCCCGGCTCAAATTTGAGTACACGTTTGGAAGTGCACCTGATTCCCTGAAACAGGATGAGGATGTGCTGGATACCTGGTTCTCTTCCTGGCTATGGCCTATGGAAGTATTTCACGGTATCACCCAACCAGGTAATAAAGAGATCAGTTACTACTACCCTACCTCGGTCCTGGTTACCGGTCAGGATATCATATTCTTCTGGGTAGCCCGGATGATCATGGCTGGCGAGGAATATATGGATAGCAGGCCTTTTGAGCACGTATACTTTACAGGAATGGTGCGGGATAAGCAGGGAAGGAAAATGAGCAAGAGCCTTGGCAATTCCCCCGACCTGCTGGAACTGATCGACCGCTTTGGTGCGGATGCGGTACGGTTTGGAATCCTGATCGCGGCGCCCGCAGGAAACGACCTGCTTTTCGATGATAGCAGTTGCGATCAGGGCAGGAACTTCAATAATAAATTATGGAATGCGCTGAAGCTGGTGAAAATGTGGGAAAGCCGGCAATCAACGGAGGTAACCGATCAGGCAGATACGGATTTTGTTATCAGCTGGATGGAAAACCGCCTCAATCAGGTGCAGGCAGAAGTGGAAACGCTGTACAGCCAGTTCCGGCTGAGTGAGGCTCTGAAAACGATGTATTCCCTGATCTGGGACGACTTCTGCAGCTGGTACCTGGAATGGGTAAAGCCTGGATTTGAGCGGCCGATTGCATCCGGGGTTTATCATAAAACGGTAGCGTTCTTTTCTCGCTTATTGCAACTCCTGCATCCCTTCATGCCTTTTATAACCGAAGAGATTTACCATCAATTGAAGGAGCGGCAGACAGACCTTTGCGTCGTACAGCTCCAAAAAGCTCCGGCAGTCAATTCGAATCTGCTCCAGGCAGGTGAGCTGCTGAAGCAAACGATAACAGCCATCAGGGAAGCCCGTGCCAAGAATTCAATCAAACCGAAGGAGACCATACAGCTTAGCATTCAGGCACAGGAATCAAATGCCTATTGGAATATCCTTGAGATCCTGAAAAAGCAGGTGAATGCGGCTGCGATAACCTTTACTTCCGAGCCGGTAGCCAATACCATCACCATCGTAGTAGGCACAACCCGCTTTTATATAGGTACCGAACAGGCCCTGGATGTAACCTCGCAAAAAGAGCAGCTGGAAAAAGAGCTGGATTATCTGAAAGGTTTTCTGGTATCGGTAGAAAAGAAATTGAGTAACGAGCGGTTTGTTCAGAACGCAAAGCCGGAAGTGGTTGATGTGGAAAGAAAGAAAAAAGCCGATGCGGAAGAAAAGATCAGGGCCATTGAAGAAAGCCTGGCATCACTCTGATCTTTCAGGAATCGTTTGTCTCGTTGAATATGGATGGTTATGGACGCAGGTTAACGAAATCAGCAGGAACCAGAGCAGGAAATAGACGAAAGTGAATTTCTGCACCACAGGCAGATAATACAGATCATCGGAACCATAATAGATCAGGTTATTCAGGGCCACCCATACAAAGCTGAACAGGCCCATACGATATAGGAATGTGTGGCGACTTCGTTTAAGTGCCACCAGAAGGCCTGCACAGGCAATCATTCCCATACCTCCGGCGAGGTTGATCACTCCATCATGATAGCTGGTGAAAAGAAACAGGCTGGTCAGGGCACAAACAAGTCCGGAAATACGGATTAGGTGCTTCAATGGTTTCCCCTGGGTTAAACACACGGGTGCATAAAACCAGAACCATCCCAGTGATAGGGTAAGTACCCCCCATGCCGTCAGCGCAATAATCCTTGCCTGGTTCGGCTGCCCGTTCAAAGCCCGCTCGTTCAATAAATTGCACCAATAATTATGCATCCAGCTGAATCCTTTCTGTTTCAGATCATGCTGCGAGCCGCCGGGGTAATAATAACTGGCCAGCAGGTAGAGAAGGATAAACAGGATAATACCGCCCACAGGCAATCCCATAACCGGATACTTGCTTTTTCGATCATTCATGGGAAGTAATTAGCTGTTCTGCTAATCTAACTACGGGGAAGCGTTTCTAAAACCTCCCTGGCATAAGAATTTGATAAAATTACAGCTAAGGGGTTCGCATTTTTAACGAAAACAGAATCATATGCCGGAAGTGGTATCCTACCAGATCGCTGATAGCATTGATATAAAGTCTTT
Organism: Flavisolibacter sp.; assembly: GCA_036263415.1. GTDB lineage: Bacteria > Bacteroidota > Bacteroidia > Chitinophagales > Chitinophagaceae > Flavisolibacter. Next base: position 1,828 of record DATAHC010000047.1, on the reverse strand, counting down.
CAAGCTGGCCTTCAAAGCAGAATTGTATTACAGCGATGCCAGCGAGTTATTCTATAAAATGGATACGGACCAATTCATTTATGTATTTAAGTATGGGGTGGTGAGCTTTCTGAATTATGATGCGATCCGGATATCGGAATTCATTCATCTGATCAACAGCTTCTGTAAAAACCCGTTTACGGAGCAAATGAGCGAAGTATACCAGATCGAGAGCAACGCAGCTGAAAACAAGATAGGCTTCAACGCCATGAAACTCATGAAACCGGATATGGAGGTGTTCCGGCTGATCATGCTCAATGTATCACAGTCTGTAGCACTTGACTATTATTCCGATCAAACGGAAAAACTGCTGGAAGAGACCAATTATCATACGCAGATCCTGGAACGGAGGGGACGACTGGATATTTCCGGCACCAATCTGAAAAAATATATAGGCAAAACGCTTTTATTGAAGAACCGTATTGCCGAGAACCTTTACATTTTTGATTCGCCGCCGGAAGCCTGGGATAATGAGGAGCTGACCAAGATCGATATGGATCTGAAACGCACATTCGATCTTCAGGAACGTTCGCGTAATATTCATGAAGGCCTTACCATCATCCGTGATAACCTGGAATTGTTCCGGGCGCTTTTACAATACCGCCACAGCAATATCCTGGAGTGGATCGTCATTATTCTGATCCTGGTGGAGGTATTGAACCTGCTGATTGAAAAGCTGTTTCACTGATCAGGGAAGAATAAATACCGCTGCGGCCACTACCACCGTATATTGATTTTTATCAGCTCCTTTTGCGGTTTGTGCAATACTGTCAACAGAAAGTTCCTTCCGGAACAGCCGGTATTTCTTCTTACCGGTTTCCTGTACGCTTTCGGCATCAAAATTTTCATGACCCCATTCCGAGATCAGGTTCTCTATGGCCATTTCCTCAGCATCCTGGCGAATATCAGCATCTGTTCTTCCGATAGTTTCTTCCACTTCTGTCAGGTATCCATGCACCGTATCATCTGTGGGCTGAGCCAACCCGATTCCTGCTCCAACCAGTTGTCCCGGCTCATTGGTTGCCGATTGGGCCAGAACGGCAAACGTGATGGCGCCTGGCTGTAACAAACGCATCCCTTCTTCTTTTGATATCCTTTTGCATCCGGGGGGTATAATGCTGGATACCTTTACCAGGTTACAGGTATGAATGCCGGCTTCCCGCAAGGCGGTTTCAAAGGCCCGCAATTCCTTTTGATGAATGCCCTTACCCTTGGTCAGAAAATAAGATACAGGTACCAGTGCCATACAGAAACTTTTCAAAGATCACTGTAAATGATGTGCCAATTGAGTTCCCTCTATAGAGTTTCTTGAATACGAACAGAATTTTACGGTGGCTTAAGGTCCATAGCCTAAATTGCGGCGCGTTGTTACTACCGCATTTCATTTCAACAAAACCTGTGTACCATGACGAAGCCCCTGTGTTTACGAAGAAAATTTTCACTGTTCATCCTGTTGAGTACCCTGCAGCTCCTTTCCGCCGCCCAGCAGACAAAAACCCAGTTGCTCATTTTAGGCTGCGACCATTTCTCGCAGATCTATAAAAAAGGCATTAACCATACGGATGTGCTGAGTCAGGCGCACCAGCAGGATCTGAAGCAGCTGATCACGCGTATACAGGCATATAAGCCGGATCTTATAGCAGTGGAAGCCCTGCCTGGAACGCAGGATGCATTGGATAGTCTTTATGGTCTCTTCAGCGCAGATAGACTCAGGCTGGACTCACTTGAGGATGGAAGAAGTGAGATCTATCAGGTCGGCTTTCGGCTGGCCAGGCAATTGCACCTGAAG
>DATAHC010000046.1:0-3901 GCA_036263415.1 Flavisolibacter sp. | reverse complement strand
ATTCTGTCCCTTCAACGCGGTCTGTGCCTGCTCTAACCGGGCATCCATCGCAAATCTTCCCACAGCCCCGGTGAAGTTGTCCGGCCGTTTATCCGGCAATGGGTTTACCAGAATGGTAACCGGCTTCGTAACCAGTTCTTTTGCGATCGTGATCTTTTTGTTCTGCACCGAATCATTAAATTCAATTTCATTCTGCACGTACATCGGATCAATGGTGAGCGTTCCCGATTGCACCGGGTACAATTGCACCTGCCGGAGTACCGAGGTATTGAATACCTTTCCATCGATCGTTTCCACAGCTGCATGCGCCTCATCGAGGTTCACCAGGTCAATAACGCTGAAGCCATAAAACGCGGGCGACTTCACCGCTTCTGAGGATGATTGTAACCGGGAATATAATTTAAAGGTGACCACTACAGGCTCGCCTTCGAAACAGGACTTTTTGCTCACCTCCGCTTTGATGAAAAGGTTCTGGTCCACCAGTTTTTGCAGGTCCTTTTTCGATGAAGGCGCATACAGCGAGATATCCGTGTAGCTGGACCGCGCGGAGAAGCTTGCCTTTGCCGGCGGCACCACCACTACTATACCGTCTTTGCTTTTTTCCTCTGATGTTTTGAAGCTTGCCGTTATGCCTCCAACGCGTAAGTTACCCTCCCGGAGTGGTACCAGGGTATAGGTTATATTCTCGATGGGCTGCATACGGCCATCGGTCATAGCATTGCCCTTGTAGTAGTTCGGACCACTCACCAGGCGGAAGCTGTCGAAATCCGGTGTATTGATATTGGTGATCTCAGCAGGATCGGTGATCACATACTGCACCTGAAAGGCCGTGCCCAGCACCACGGGCTGTGCCGGCAGAATGGTTTGGATACGCTGCCCCCATACGGCCAGTGAAAGCGGCACGAACAGCAGCAGTAAAACGTTCTTCATCGCGCTCGAAGTTATATAGGCAAAAGGTGGCAGCATGTATTAAATGACCAGAGGAAACGGGTTTTGGCCGGCGGTCAGATATCACCCTGCTGCGGCCGCATGACAATATCTTCAACAACCGCTCCGGGTGAAAGTTGTGTAACGGCCAGAATCATTCGGGCAATATCAGCAGCCTGCATAAAACGGTCTTCACGGATGCCACTGCTTTTCCAGGAATCGGTAAAGGCGGCGCCGGGAATTACGGCTGTTACTTTTATTCCGTCGTTCTTCAGCTCCTCTCTCAGGTTACGGGTAAATCCCAACAAAGCGTATTTACTGATACTATAGGCCCCGCCACCCGGGTATGCCCGAAGGCTGGCTATGGAGCAGATATTGAAAATAGCGCCGTTCCGTTCTGCCTTCATCGCCGGCAACACTGCCCGGGTGAGGTGATAGGCGCTGTATACATTTACTGCCATCAGTTGTTCGAGGGCGCCTTCCGGCTCGTCCGATACATTCCCCTGCACAAAGGTTCCGGCGTTGTTCACCAGCACATCGATGGAGCGCGTCTGTCCCAGTACCCATTCCGCAAACAGCTGCACCTGCTGCCTGTTTCCCATATCCACCGCCTGGCCATTTACCGAAACAGCAGGATACCGTGTGCGGATCTCCTCCATCGTTTGCAATAAGGTAGCTTCCGTTTTGGCACAGAGGTAGAGATCATAACCATGCAGGGCCAGCAATTCGGCAACCGCTTTCCCAATACCGCGTGAGGCCCCTGTAATTACAGCATTCATATCTTGCGTATTTTTGAAATCTTTCGCTTACAAATCTAAACTCTATTATCCACCATACATGAAGAAGTATAAGCACCTGTTCTTTGATCTGGACCATACCTTATGGGATTTTGATGCCAATGCCAGGGCCACGCTGCAGCAGCTCCATATCGACCTGAAACTGGTGGATAAAGGAATCCATGACTTTGACCGGTTTCACCGCAATTACCTGGAGCATAACGAACGCCTCTGGGCGCGCTACCGGAACGGACAGATACGGCAGGATGAGCTGCGGCTGAAACGCATGTGGCTTACCCTTCTGGATTTTCAGATTGCCGATGAAGACCTGGCCCGTCAACTCAGCGAGCTGTTTCTCCAGCTGCTGCCCATGCGCACGATCCTTTTCCCCGATACCCTTGAGGTGCTGCAGTACCTACAGGAAAAGAAATATCAACTTCACATCATTACGAACGGGTTTGAGGATACCCAGCACAGTAAACTAAAGAACAGCGGACTGGAGCCCTTTTTCCGTGAGGTGATCACCTCGCAGGGTTCGAACAGCATCAAGCCGCAGAAAGAAATCTTCGATTATGCCCTGGAGAAAGCAAAGGCCACGGTGGAAGAAAGTATTATGATCGGCGATACCCTGGATGTGGATGTGCTGGGCGCTATGAATGCCGGGATGGACCAGATACATGTGAATTATAACGGGCAACCCCAGGACCTGAAGCCCACGTATACGATTTCTGCACTGAAAGAACTGGAACAAATCTTTTAGAGATCAGTTCCATTAAAAGAGTAAGGGCTGTTGTAACAGCCCTTACTCTTTTAATAACAGGCAACGCCTGACATTCGTGGGCAATGCCCTTTTTTGAGATTGCAGTGATTTGTTTTCTTAACTGGTTTTTTTTGGCTGTTATGCGCCACTGTTGCCGTAACCGCTGCCGTAGTAAACAAGGTTACTGCTGCTACCAAAATATATTTTTTCATGTCAAGGGGATTGTATGCATAAGTTACAACAATTCCTGATATCCTTACCACTTCCCTAACACGGTGACTCCGCCCTTTACTTTCTGGTTGATCTTCACCTCGATCTTCGTATCCAGCGGCAATAGCAGATCTACACGGGATCCGAATTTGATGAAGCCCATTTCGGCACCCTGCAGCACCTGGTCGCCGGGCTTCAGGTAGTTCACAATCCTTTTGGCGAGCGCACCAGCGATCTGCTTCACCAGCATTTCTTTAGTGCCCTGACGGTATACCACCGAATGGCGCTCGTTATCCGTAGACGATTTGGGATGCCAGGCTACGAGGTATTTGCCTTTATGATACTGGCTGTACAGCACCTCACCGGACACGGGATTGCGGTTCACATGCACATTGAGAGGGCTCATAAAAATAGACAGCTGCAGGCGCTTGTCCTTAAAGTATTCATCCGCCTCCACTTCCTCGATCACCACTACCGTTCCATCGCAGGGCGCTACGATCACCTCTTCTCCCTCGGTATGCTTCCGGTTGGGAATACGGAAGAATGAGAGGATAAACACCAGCAGTCCGGCGATGCCGATGGTAATGATCCATCCGAGGATGGGGAAGCGGGGGGAGATCAGCAGCATGGTCAGCAACACGATCACCGCTACAATTACCGTACTGATCAATATCGTTGGATAGCCCTCTTTGTGTATTTTCATTTCAAAACGATGAGGCGCAAATCTAATGAAAACAAACCAGCCCGCTGCGTTCACGGTATGGTCTTTCGTTCACTTTCCAGATCCTCTTTATTAAATTGCCTTTATGAACGATCAATCGCCATATGACCTGAAAGTCCTGGCCGATCATTTCGATTCCGGCGCCACGCGATCGTACGCTTATCGCCTGCAGCAACTGCAGCAATTCAGAGCTACCCTGCTTCAGCATGAACGGCAGCTTCAGGAGGCCTTATATGCCGATCTTAAAAAGAGTCCGGAAGAGAGCTGGGTGACAGAGACCGGCTTTGTACTGGCAGAGATCAACCATACGATCCGTCATCTCAAGCGCTGGATGAAGCCCAAACAGGTGCGCACCAACCTGCTGAACCTTCCGAGTAAAAGCTATATCTATAAAGAGCCATTGGGCGTGGTACTGATCATTGCCCCATGGAATTATCCCTTTCAACTTCTGATGGCGCCCCTGGTTGGCGCACTGGCGGCCGGCAATTGCGTGGTGCTGAAGCCAAG
>DATAHC010000045.1:0-2061 GCA_036263415.1 Flavisolibacter sp. | reverse complement strand
CTTACCCTGATTGCTATTTCCTGTAACAAGGGAACAATGGACACACCGTTACCTGTTCCTGAACCTACACCACCAGGAACGGTTGAGCAACCCATCAATTCCGGTACGCTCATGAATGGTCCTTATGGAACAGTCAGCGGCAGCATCAATTTATATGAACGCTCCGGAAGTTACGTACTCGGATTAAAGAATTTTTCTACATCTGCAGGGCCGGACCTTCATGTTTATGTCTCGAAAGAGATGATCCCTGTCAATTTCATTGATCTGGGGAAATTAAAGCAAAACACAGGTGATCAGTTCTATGCCATACCAGGAAACCCTGATTTCAGGGCTTACCGGTTTGCTTTGATCCACTGTCAACAATACAACCACCTTTTCGGATATACTGAATTAAAATAGTATGCGTGTATATATTCTGATAATAGCATTTTCACTATCCCTTTCTGTTAACACCAAAGCGCAGCAACTGACTCCTGTGGATAAGGAATCGAAAGTCTCCTTCTCCATAAAGAATTTTGGTATTGCTACCGGAGGAACTTTTAAAGGATTGCAGGGAAGAATCAATTTTTCGCCGGCAAATCTCACCATGGCCTCAATTGATGTTAGTGTAGATGCAAGCAGCGTTGATACAGATGTGGACTCCAGGGATAATCATCTGCGCAAGGAAGAATACTTCAATGTGGCAAAATATCCCAGGCTATCCTTTGTATCCACAAAAATTGAAAAGTCAGGAAATTCCAATACCTATAAAGTGTATGGCAAACTTACCATCAAGGGGACTACAAAAGATATCAATTTCCCCTTTACCGCAACTCCTCAGGCAAATGGATATGTTTTTTCAGGTGATTTTAAAGTAAACAGGCGCGATTTCAATGTAGGTGGATCCAGTTTCGTTTTAGGCGATAACGTAACCATTTCTTTACAGGTATCTGCAAAATAGCATTATATGCAACTATTCAACAGTATCAAAATCATATTGGAAGAGCTAAAGGATGCGCTTACTGACCTTCCTCAGCTAACGTATACTCAGCCATCAGGTATGCTGTTCCAGGCTACCATCGGTCAACATGTAAGGCACGTTATAGAATTATTCCTGGCACTGGAAAATGGCTATAAAACAGGAATTGTCAATTATGAAAAGCGGAAAAGAGAAATTCTCATTGAAACGGATAAAGACGTTGCGATCGATATTCTCGATCGAATAATCATAAACCTGAATAAAGAGGACAAAATCCTGGCACTTGAGGGTCACTATGACATTGCAACAGAAACAGATTTACAGATTGCTTCCAATTACTACCGGGAACTGCTCTATAATATGGAACATGCTATTCACCACATGGCATTGATCAGAGTCGGCTTCAAAGAATTGACTACGATACAATTGCCTGATACATTCGGAGTAGCGCCTTCTACAACAAAATACAAGCTGTCATGTGCACGGTAAGCTTTATCCCTACAAAAGACTGCATCTATTTTACATCCAGCAGAGATGAGCATATTTCCCGGAAGACTGCTTTGCAGCCTCGTCAGATGCAAATGAAGCATTGTTCCATGATTTTGCCAACGGATGGCAAGGCCAATGGAACTTGGATTGGCATTTGCGACAACGGAAATGCAGCAATCCTTCTGAACGGAGCTTTTGAAAATCATGAGAAAACAGGCCCTTATAAAAAAAGCAGGGGTTTGATATTTTTAGATATTCTGGATCACTCAAATCCATTGAAAAGGTTTTTGAAAATTTCGTTAGCGGGAATAGAGCCTTTTACTATAATTATATGGCAAAATAATTGCCTTTACGAATGTCGCTGGGATGGGCAATATCGATATTGCCGTTCTTTGCCGGTATACCGGCCCCATATCTGGTCTTCCGCTACTTTGTATGATCTGGAAATGAGAAAAAAGAGAAACCAATGGTTTTCCATCTTTCTCAATAATACACCTTATATTACGCAAACTGCTATATTGGAATTTCACCTCACAGCTGGTTCGGAAAATCCTGAATATGCATTGAACTTAAACAGAGATCAGGAATATCGGACTGTTAGCCTGAGCTCAATT
>DATAHC010000044.1:0-3186 GCA_036263415.1 Flavisolibacter sp. | reverse complement strand
CCTGTTCGCCGTCGTTGACCTGGCCAGAAGCGGGAACAAGTACATGCAGGAAAAGGAACCCTGGATCAAGGTAAAGAATACGGGAGATGACGGCAGTGTAGCACCCCAGGCGCAGAAAGAGATCGACAACTGCCTGCACATCTGCCTGCAGCTCTGTGCCAACCTGGCTATTTTCATCAATCCCTTTTTACCCAACACGGCGAGAAAGATGTGCCACCTTATGAAGGTGGTGGATAAGATGCTGGATTGGGAAAATGCCGGAAAGACAAAATTGCTCAGTACCGGCTATTCGCTACGACCACCCGAATTGTTATTCCGCAAGATCGAAGATGCCGAAGTGGCGTACCAGGTGGAAAAGCTGAAGAAAGGGTTAGCCCAGTCCAAATCGGAGCAGGAAGCCGCTGCGAAACAGATTGTTCCAAACGAAACAACCGCTGCCTTACCGGAAAAACAACCGGAAATGGAGAAGCCTGAAATACAATACGAGGATTTTGCCAAACTGGACCTGCGCATCGGCACGGTGGTGTCTGCAGAAAAGGTTCCCAAAGCCGACAAGCTGCTGAAGCTGCAGGTTGACATGGGTAATGAAACGCGAACCATCGTATCCGGCATCGCCCAGCATTTTGCACCGGAATCGCTGGTACAAAAGCAGGTAATCGTTGTAGCGAACCTGGCTCCCCGCAAAATGCGGGGTATAGAATCGCAGGGCATGATCCTGACGGCAGAACAGGCAGATGGAAAACTGATATTGGTGAATCCGGACCAGCTGGCTGATAACGGCTCCGGCGTGCGATAAAAAAACCACCAGGCAACCCTTATCCTGAATTCACGTTTATTTAAGTCCAGTCGAATGGCTTACGATGGGTTTTAAAGAACCACCGCAACCATTTGCCTTGCTTAAATACGGCAAATATGAAGATCAAATTAATCCTGCTGACGCTGATCTCGGGCATGCTGATGATCGGTTGTACCTATGATGTGGAAGACACTTGTGATACCAGTAACGTGACCTATAAAACCACCATTACCGGCCTGCTGACCAGTTATGAATGCTATACCTGCCATGCGGGTACCGCACCCCTGGGCAATATCAACCTGGAAGGCTATGCGAATGTAAAAGCACAGGTTACAGCAGGCAGGTTGTTCGGAGCCATCAATCACAGCCCGGGTTTTTCACCCATGCCTGACGGACGGCCCAAAATGAATGACTGCGATATCAGTAAATTCAAGGCCTGGATCGATGCCGGAGCGCCGGATAATTAAGAAAGATTTATAGAATTGATATGAAACGAATTGTTCTGTTAGTAGTCCTTATTGCGGTTGTTGCCGGTGGCTGGTATGCTTATAAGGAATATCACCGTACCAACGCAGACCTGACCGGCAGAACACCTGATTTCGAGATGAGTGCCGGTGATCTGATCAGCCGGTTTGAGAAAGACACCGTGGCGAGCAAAAAGTATATCGATAAAGTAATTGCCGTGGATGGAAAAGTGAAAAGCATTGACAAAGACGGTAATCCGGTGGTGATTGCACTGGGTGATGCCGGACAGATGTCATCCGTACAATGCAGCATGGACTCTACTTACGTGAAGGACTACCAATCCATCCGGGAAGGCGATGCACTTTCCATAAAAGGCATGTGCACGGGAGGCAGAACAGAAGAATTATTCGGCACAGACGTCATTCTGAACCGATGCGTACTGAATAAAAAATAAACAAAGTATCTAACAGAAAACACCATGATGAAACCCCTTTTAATTATCGCTTTCGTATTATCGTCCCTATCCGGTTTTTGCCAGGATAAATATTTTACCAAGACCGGAAAGATCGAATTCTATTCCAAGGCGCCGCTGGAAGATATAGAAGCTAAAAACAAAACCGTAGCCGCCCTGCTGGATACGAAATCAGGATCCGTACAGTTTTCCGTACTGATGAAAGGCTTCGAATTTCCGAAGGCCCTGATGCAGGAGCATTTCAATGAGAATTATGTAGAAAGCAATACGTATCCGAAAGCCGAGTTCAAAGGAACGATTACCAACAACAGTTCTGTTGCCTATAGTAAAGATGGCAGTTATCCGGTTAAGGTAAAGGGTCAGCTAACGATCCATGGGGTAACGAAAGACGTGGAAACGCAGGGCACCATTAAAACCGAAGATGGAAAGGTGCAACTGGTTTCGGCATTCAACATTTTATTATCCGATTATAAGATCAAAATTCCCGCGCTTGTCAAAGACAAGCTGAATAACAATATAAAGATCTCCGTAGACTGTAAACTGGAACCACTAAAATAAACACATGCTACAACCCAAACACTGCTGCCTGGCGCTGATGCTGCTGCTGGGCCGGATCTCCTTTGCCCAGGATGATGACATGTCTAAACTGATCGGAGCGGACAGTACGCAAAAGAACTATGTGGAAGGGTCCTTCAAATCTACCCGGGTGATTATGTCGCACAGCGTGGAAATGCTGCATCCCGGGGTGCTGGACTTCCGGATCCTGCACCGTTTTGGCAATGTGAACAGGGGTTTATATGAATTCTTCGGGCTGGACCAGGCCACCCTGCGCCTGGGTTTAGACTACGGAGTTTCCAAGAATGTAACCATAGGAATCGGCCGGGCCAATTATAAAAAAGAGCTGGACGGTTTTATCAAGTATCGCCCCATTCAACAGTCAACCGGATATAAAGCTATTCCCTTTTCACTGGTTGCCGTTGCAGGGTCAACGATTACCACCCTCCGCCCGGCCGACCCTACCCAGAAGAAATCCTTTTCCTCACGACTTGCCTATTATGGCCAGCTGGTGGTTGGGAGAAAGTTCAGCGAGTCCTTTACACTCCAGGTAATGCCGACTTTCCTGCACCGGAACGTAGTCGCTTCCACCGGTGACCATAATGATCTGTATGCAGCCGGTATCGGCGGACGCCTGAAACTGAGCAGACGGGTATCGCTGAATGTGGACTATTATTATGTAGCCAACCAGGATGACGGGAAGGGACTTCACAATCCCCTGTCACTCGGGTTTGATATTGAAACCGGAGGACATGTGTTTCAGCTGCATTTTACCAATGCCATCGGCATGAATGAAAGAGCTTTTCTGGCGGAGACCTCCAATGACTGGGGTAAGGGGGATATCCAGTTCGGCTTCAACATTTCAAGAGCTTTTCAGATCAAGAAACGAAAAATATAA
>DATAHC010000043.1:0-3331 GCA_036263415.1 Flavisolibacter sp. | reverse complement strand
TACTGGGACTGGGAATTACCCTGTACCTGATCATCGCCAAATTTGCCGATCCTAATTTTGCCCTGACCAACCGCCCGGGATTTTACCTGGCCCTGGTCTTCATCATTCTGGGCATGCAATTATTTCTGGCCGGATTCTTATCCGAGCTCATTGCCCGTAATGCACCGGGAAGGAATACCTATTTGATAGAAGAAAAAATCGGCCTGTAATGCGTATCCTGATCGTCGGGCCTGCGCACCCGCTTCGTGGCGGACTGGCCACTTTCAACCAGCGCCTGGCGCAGCAATTTACCAGCGAAGGACATCATTGTTCCCTCATCTCCTTTTCCCTGCAATATCCCGGTTTTCTGTTTCCGGGTACCACACAATATTCAACGGATCCGGCACCGGAAGGGATCGAGATCCATACCCTGATCAATTCAATCAATCCCCTCAACTGGATGATCGTGGGAAACAAGCTGAAAAAATGGAAGCCAGACCTGGTGGTGGTGCGGTTCTGGCTGCCGCTGATGGGGCCTGCCCTGGGAACACTTTTGAGAAGAATAAAAAGCAATGGGCATACACGGGTGGTTTGTATTGCGGACAATGTAATTCCCCACGAGAAAAGGCCTGGTGACACCCCCTTTACCCGGTATTTCCTGAAAAGCTGCGATGCCTTTGTGACCATGAGCGAAAAAGTATTACAGGACCTCAGGCAGTTTGAAAAAGAGAAACCGGCAAAACTGGTACAGCACCCCCTGTATGATAATTTCGGCGCCCCTGTTTCTAAAGAAGCCGCCAGGGCCCACCTGGGGTTAGCCCCATCGGAGCGGATCTTATTGTTTTTCGGATTCATCCGGGCATACAAAGGCCTGGACCTCCTGCTGCGGGCAATGGCCACCCCCCTGCTAAGAAACAGCGGTATCAAGCTGCTGATCGCCGGAGAATATTATGAAGAGGAAAAACCCTATACGGACCTGATCGCCGATCTCGGACTTGCGGAACAGGTGGTGCTGCGTACACAATTCATTCCTGATTCAGAAGTCCGGTATTACCTCTGTGCCGGCGATTGCGTGGTACAGCCCTACCGGAATGCTACTCAAAGTGGCGTAACGCCCCTTGCCTACCATTTCGATAAACCCATGATCGTGACGAATGTCGGAGGACTTCCTGCACTGGTGCCCCATGAACGATCCGGGCTGGTTAGTGAGCCTGATCCTGAATCCCTTGCACAGGCAATCATACGGTTCTATCAATTAGGCGAAGACTTTTTTATTCCGCATCTTCGCGCGGAAAAGCAAAAATATGCCTGGTCCAACCTCACAAAGGCCCTTATCGAGCTCGCTCACTAAGGGTAGGTTGACGGGACAGATTAAACCTGCTTTCACAACTTCCTATTCATGATCTACAGAAGTAAAGCCCCTCTGCGGATCGGCCTTGCCGGAGGCGGTACCGATGTCAGTCCTTATTGCGACCTCTATGGCGGTGCCATTCTCAATGCTACCTTATCGCTTTATGCTCATGCCAGCATTGAGCCCCTACCGGAGCCGCGCATATTACTGGAGACCAACGACCGCAATGAAAATGAAGGCTATGATCTGTTGCCGGAATTACCGTTGACAGGCCAGCTGGATCTCCTAAAAGGAGTTTACAATTGTGTGAACCGGGACTTCGGACCTGTAAAATCCGGCTTTCGGCTGTCAACCTTTGTAGACGCACCGGCAGGTTCCGGGCTGGGCACTTCATCTACACTGGTAGTAGCCATAATAGGTGCCTTCGCTGAAATGCTGCGGCTGCCACTGGGTGAATACGATATTGCCCATTATGCCTACGAGATCGAACGCCAGTACCTGAAGCTGGCCGGGGGCCGGCAGGACCAGTACGCTGCAACGTTCGGAGGTGTGAACTTCATGGAGTTTTACGCGGATGACAAAGTGATCGTGAACCCGCTGCGGATCAAGCAACAGTACCTGTTCGAGCTGGAAAACAACCTGGTACTCTATTATACGTCCACCAGCCGGGAATCGGCGCGGATCATTGAGCAGCAATCCCAGAATGTCCGTTCTCAAAAAGAGCCTTCCATTGAGGCCATGCACCAGTTAAAGCAGCAATCCCAGATGATGAAAGAAGCCTTGCTAAAGGGAAGGCTGAATGAATTTGGCGAGATCCTTGATTTCGGCTACCAGCAGAAAAGAAAGATGGCTGAAGGGATTTCCAATCCATTGATGGAGGAGATCTATGAAACGGCCTGTAAATCCGGTGCCACAGGCGGAAAGATATCCGGCGCCGGGGGTGGCGGTTTTATGATCTTTTATTGTCCGGGTACTACGAAATACCAGGTGATCAGAAGCCTGGAACGGTTTGGCGGACATCATAAAAATTATCAATTTGTGGAACATGGTCTAAAGACCTGGACCCTGTAGATCTTAATGTATTGACTATGGAACAAATCAAAAATATTATAGAAGCATCGATCCGTGTGAAGCAGGAAGTGCTGGGAAGCGCCGCGCTTCTCGAGGCAACCGATGCTCTGGCCAACCACATGGTGAAAGCCCTGAAATCAGGAAACCGCATTTACTTCTGCGGCAATGGCGGAAGCGCTGCCGATGCCCAACACCTGGCAGCGGAGTTCTCCGGCCGTTTTTATACGGATCGGAAAGCTCTGCCTGCCGAAGCTTTGCATTGCAATACGTCGTATCTGACAGCCGTGGCGAACGACTATAGCTATGATGTGGTGTATGCAAGACTGGTAGAAGGCATTGGCCAGCCCGGTGATGTGCTGGTGGGGTTGTCCACCTCCGGCAATTCGGCCAACATCGTTAAAGCATTTGAAGCCGCCCGAGCAAATCAGATCACCACGGCCGGATTTACCGGAATGAGCGGTGGTGTGATGAAAGGGCTTTCCGATTACCTGATCAACATCCCCTCCCTGGACACGCCCAGGATACAGGAGAGCCACATCCTGCTGGGACATATCATTTGCCAGTTAGTGGAGGAACGCTACTTTGCTGCTTCCTGAATCGTTTACTAACGGAGAACAAACTCAATGGAACCACGATCAACCCCAATGCTTATTACGGAAGCTATTGTACTGGCCGGAGGAGCCGGCACCCGGTTGCGGGAAGCCGTTCCAGATCTGCCCAAACCGCTGGCGCCTGTTAATGGACGGCCTTTTCTGGCTTATGTTATTGACACTTTGAGAAGACAGGGAATTCAAAGAATAGTTTTCTCGCTGGGTTATATGGCGGAAAAGATCGAAACCTTCCTGAAGGATGCCTACCCGGCAATGGATTATGTTACGGTTATTGAAACAGAGCCCTTAGGCACGGGTGGCGGGATTCAGTTGGCGCTTT
>DATAHC010000042.1:0-3625 GCA_036263415.1 Flavisolibacter sp. | reverse complement strand
GTATTGTCATGGGAATGGATAGCGATCGTCACTATGCCAAGCCTCATCCGGAGAATTTCCAGAAAAAGCTATTGCTCCGCCATCAGATAAGTGTACAGGAACTTCTGAAAGAGTACGAACACCAGCAAACAGCACCTCTATAATCATTCAGACAAACTACGATCGCAGAATGGCCCATTCCATCCTTCCTCTGGCCAGCAGGGCTTTTACTTTCAGCTTACAGGCCTTCCATCTGTCCTTTTGGGGTTTATTGACTTCCTTGAACCAGCTGATCTCCCGATTGATCATATCTATGGCATGATCATAGACCTTTCTTTTATAGGTCCTGACAAAATCAATATCCCTGTCTGTACTCGATTCCCAGTCCAGACGGGTCAGGAACTGATTTTCAACTTCAGCATAAAGAGGTGTTCCCTTGATAGGGTATGCTACAGTGATGGTAAATAGATCCGGATCGGATAGCTTCAGGTGTTTTACGGTTTCATATATATCCTCTTTTGTTTCACCCGGATAACCCACCATGATAAAGGTACCGGCCTGCAGCCCACCGGCCCGGGCACTGCGGATCATATCGCGCACCTGCCCTACTTCCACCCGGCGGTCCATCTTATCAATGATCTTTTGTGAACCGCTTTCTGCTCCGATCCATACCCGGAAGCAGCCACTCTCTTTTAAAAGCTGAATAACTTCTTCATTCATGCGGTCGGCCCTCGTAATACATTCAAAGGATAACCGGATCTTACGTCTCCTGATTTCCTCGGCAAATTGCTGTAGCCATTTGTGGCTGATGGTAAATACATCATCGACGAACCAGATACTATCCACGGAATATGTATTCTGAATCGCTTCCATTTCATCTGCAACATTCGAGGGAGACCGCCTCCGGTAGCTTTGTCCATACACAGCCCTGCTGCACCATTTGCAACTGTAGGGACAGCCCCGCATGGTATTGATGGAAATTGTACTGACCCCATGCCTGCTTTTCCAGGCATCCAAATAAAGCTGCAGATTAACCTTATGCCTTCCGGGAAAGGGTAAGGTGTCCAGCTCCCTGATTTTCGTACGTTCTGCATTCTGCCGTACCTGGCCATTTTCCAGGTAAGCGATTCCCAGAATATCATGAATTGGTGCCATGGCCTCTTTCTCATATACCTGCACCAATTCCAGCATTGTTTCCTCACCTTCACCCAACACCAGTACATCGGCCCCATGATGCAGGAAATTTGAGACATGATTGCGTACCTCCGGACCGCCCAGAATGATCCTGGTTCTATGGAGGACGGCCTGGGACCGGATAAACCGGATCATATGCAAAACATTGATCTTCGTCATCAGGTTGGTATAGATTCCAATAACATCGGGCTGTTCCTTTAAAAGGTTCCGGCAAAAGCTGTCGAAATCAGAAAAGGTGCTGTCGAAAACCTGGGTCAGATAGCCATTCCGGTCCAGGAAGGCGGCTATGTACAGGATCCCCAGCGGCACATAGGGCCTCATGATCTGCTTTTCCTTTTCATCTTCCTTTAGAAAATAGCCATGTGTAAGAATGATCTTCATGTGCGCTTATTGAAAAATAAATAAGTATGGTCACTCAGGCCAGCTAATGTCGGGCTGGAATGCTTCTTTTCCCATTGAACCAGCCTTCTCCAAAGCCCGGGTCGTTTTTGAACGAAACCTTCCAGGTAGGAAGGTGGAACAAAAAGACCTACCGGTCTTTTTTCGACTAACCGGAAATGTGTAAATGACTGAATGATTTCACTGACCGAAAAATAGGTCAGTTTCTGATTGATTCCTGCAGCCAGCTCCGCATCGGCAAATCGGCGCCACCTTCTGAAAGCTTTACCGAATTTTAGTTTGGCCAGGTAATACAGGATCTCCCAAAGACAACTTTTCCCAAAGATGATCGTGCATAAGCATCCATGAGGTTTCAAAAGAAGATGTACCCGTTCATTCATCAACTTTAATTCATCAGGGGTCAGGCAATTGAATCCGGCGAAATTGGAGAAAATCAGATCGAATGAATACGGAGCGAAATGCTGGTCAATTTCATTCATAGACAGGACCCTGAATACCACCTCCTGATTATTCTCATATGACAGTTTACGGTCTGCCATCCTGATCATTTCTTCTGACAGGTCGGTTGCCCAAACCTTATTCCCCCATGACGATAACCAGATAGCGTCCGTTCCGGTACCGCAATTCAGTTCCAGAATATGCATCTGTTCTTTCGACATCATCACCTTTTCCAGATACCGGTGAACTTTTGCCCTTTGCTCACGGCCGGTCAGGGTATTGGTAAATGCCTGATCATACCCGGGTGCCAGGCTATCAAAAGAAGCCGTTTCGGTCATACCAATTTTTTTAATTGACGGCCTTGCAACCAGATTTTGGGAAGATACCAGGCGGCCTGAAATAAGGCTCTGACATTTCCGAGACCGGCAGAACGAGGGCGGTTGACCACTTCTTTAAACTGCACCCATCCCTTCTTTTGGCGATAAATAGCATGCACATACCGGTGTAGCTTTTTATAAAACTGCGGCGAATAGGTATTCCGGAACATCATGTACAATTCATCCGAATCCGTCCAGTGGGATTTAGTTTTCAGATCCATCTTTACCTTTTCATAAAACTTGGTTCCGGGTAGAGGGTATGATATGGATATTCCCAGCTCTTCGGGGAGTAAGGATTTGATCATACCAATGGTTAACTCAATATCTTCCAGTGTTTCACCCAGGTAGCCAAACTGTATAAAGAAACATGGCCTGATATGGTGCTTTCGGAGCAGGGTTGTGGCCAGTTGGATCTCTCGGATGCTGATTCCCTTATCCATGGCATCCAAAATGCGCTGGGAACCGCTTTCGGCTCCCATCCATACCGTTTCACATCCCGCTTTAGCCAGATCGGTTACATAAGGCTCTTCTATCAGCAGGTCAGCGCGGGATTGAATCTTAAACCGCAAACTGATCTTTTCCTCCGAGATGAGATCAGCCCATTTTTTTACCCAACCCGGCTTTAAACCGAAAATGTCATCGCAGAACCAAATATGATCAAAGGCAAATAACTGCTTCAGCATCCGGATCTCCTGTACTACATTGTCGGGGGTGCGTGAGTTGTAACGGTTTCCATATATTGGTTTTGCACACCAGTTACATTTATACGGGCAACCTCTGGTCGTACTCATATTGATTGAGAAGTAGCCGGAGCTTTTCATCCACATCGACCGATAAGGAGCTATATCCAGTAAATCCCAGGCTGGGAAAGGCAGTTCATCCAATTGCTGCAGAACAGGCCGCGCTTTTGTTTTAATTACCTTTTCTCCCTGGATAAAGGCAATACCTTGAACCGTTTCCGGAGACACTTCAGCAGACGGCAATATTTCCAGGAGTTGGGAAAGCGTCTGCTCACCCTCCCCTATCAGGATGAAATCCGCACCTTCTTTAAGATAAGATTCATATTGATCGGTTGAATCGGAACTGGAAACGATCACCGTACAACCCAGCTTTTTACCCATCCGGATCATATGAAAAGTTGCTTCCCGCATATTGCTCAGGCACATTTTGGTGAGGTAGTTGAATCCATCATCATAAATGATCAGATAATCTGGCAGGCAGGTATTCAAAACAGGAAG
>DATAHC010000041.1:0-10962 GCA_036263415.1 Flavisolibacter sp. | reverse complement strand
ACCCTGCAAGAGAAGATCGCGTTGCTGGGTTTCAGAAGCAAGGCTGTGCCCCGGCTGGGCATACCCGCCTATAACTGGTGGAATGAAGGCTTGCATGGGGTGGCGCGCGCCGGGAAAGCAACCGTCTTTCCCCAGGCCATTGCCCTGGCTGCCAGTTTTAATAAGGCCCTTGTCGGGCAGGTTGCGGATGTGATCTCTACAGAAGCCAGGGCAAAGTATAACCTGGCTAGGTCCCTGGACCGGCACCAGCAATATATGGGACTCACCTTCTGGTCGCCGAACATCAATCTGTTTCGTGATCCCCGGTGGGGACGGGGCCAGGAAACCTACGGAGAAGATCCTTTTCTTACCGCAACGATCGGGATGGCTTATGTACGTGGCCTGCAGGGCAATGATCCGATGCACCTGAAGGCCGCTGCCTGCGCGAAACATTTTGCCGTACACAGCGGGCCTGAGGCCGGACGGCATTCCTTCAATGCGATCGTAGATGAGAAAGACCTGCGGGAGACCTATCTCTATGCTTTCCGGAAGCTTGTGAATGCCGGCGTGGAATCGGTGATGTGCGCTTACAACCGGGTGAATGATCAACCCTGCTGTACCGGTGATGCCTTACTGCGGAAGATATTGCGGCAGGAGTGGGGATTCAAAGGCCACGTGGTTACTGACTGCTGGGCACTCGAAGACATCTGGGCCCGCCATAAGGTACTTCAGAACAGTGTTGAAGTTGCTGCTGCAGCATTGAAGGCCGGTGTGAACCTGGATTGCTCGACCCTGTTGCAGGAAGACCTGATCAAAGCGTACCGGCAAAACCTGGTGTCCGAACCAGAAATCGATTCCGCGCTGGCAGGGCTGCTGCGAACGCAGATGAAGCTGGGATTCTTTGATGACGCAAAAGCATCACCCTATCAGGCGCTGGGTGCCTCGGACGTTCATTCGACAGCCTCGATCGAACTTACCCGCAAAGCGGCGCAGCAAAGCATGGTGCTGTTAAAGAACGACAGGCAGCTGCTGCCCCTGAAGAAAGACGGGTATTCTTCTATAATGGTTCTGGGCCCCAATGCGGGCTCTATAGAACCGTTAGTGGGCAATTACCATGGAATTTCCGGCCAGATGGTCACTTTCGTCGAAGGCCTGGCGGAGGCAGCCGGTCCGGCTACTGCCGTACAATATGACCAGGGCAGCGATTACAGTGATACCACGCATTTCGGTGGCTTGTGGGCAGCCGGTGAAAGCGAGTTGAGTATTGCGGTGATCGGGTGGACGCCCGTATATGAAGGAGAAGAAGGTGATGCCTTCCTCTCCCGCAACGGAGGTGATCGTGACAACCTTGAACTGCCGGCTGCGCACATTAAATTATTGAAGGAGCTGCGCAAAAAAGGAAAGCCGGTAATTGCTGTGGTAACGGCCGGAAGCGCCGTGAACATCGCCGCTATTGAACCGTATGCCGATGCTATCATACTGGCCTGGTACCCCGGCGAACAAGGCGGAATGGCACTTGCCGATCTGATATTCGGCAAGCTATCACCCTCGGGCCGGCTGCCGGTTACCTTCTATAAATCCCTGGCGGATTTGCCGCCTTATGAAAGCTATGCCACGCAGGGGCGTACCTATCGGTATTTCACCGGTGCCGTTCAGTACCCCTTTGGCTATGGATTAAGTTATTCCTCCTTTCAATACACATGGCTCCAGCATCCAGGTGCCATTGGCTCTCTTAGAGATTCCATCCGTTTTTTCATAAACGTAAAGAATACAGGCAGCATGGATGCCGATGAAGTAGTGCAGGTATATGTTCAATATCCTTCCGGAGACCGGATGCCGCTGAAAGAGCTCAAAGGATTTGAGCGGGTGCCTTTAGGGAAAGGGAACGAAAGGTCGGTGCCCATCGTTATTGCCGCTGATGAATTGCAGAAGTGGGACTTGAGAAACCATCAATGGAAGCTGTACCCGGGTACGTACCAGATCCTTATCGGTGCCAGCTCTGAGGATATCCGTCTTCGGACATCTTTTGAAGTGAGAACTGAAAAGAAATAAGATGAGGAGTAGTGGTTCCTGCCATGCTAATAAAAAGCCTCCGAAGAATCGGAGGCTGTAAACATAAAACCATCAGAGTAGTGATTTTATTTCATCTACCGTTTCCGCAAAAGCCCTTTCCTTTTTTATATCTCTTTGCCAGGCTAGTCCACGTTCCATAAGGTCGATCTCTTTTTTGATGGTGGCGCCCTGAAGTCCCGGTTCCTCGCCCAGTATAAACACCGTGTCTGAAATGGCTACCGTGGTAGGGATGTCATGCGATACGATGATCAGGGTCTTTAGTTCATCGGTCAGCGATACCTGGATCAACAAGTCCACTACCTTATCCAGCATACAGGTATCCAATCCTGAAAAGGGTTCGTCCAGTAACAGAAAGTCTGAGCCCTTCAGTAACTGTTGAATGATACTGGCCCTTTGACGTTGTCCGCCCGACAATTGCTGCGGGTAGCAATGCAGCTGCTTTTCCATATCGAATTCCGCCGCGTAGCTGTCGATCGCTTCTTTCTCTTTACCCTTCAGCGTCTTGTTCTTACGGGCGGCTAACATCAGGGACTGAAATACAGTTCGCCAGCCGAATAAATAGTAATTCTGAAAGATCACACCCATATCCCCGGCCTCCACCGGTTTATTTTCATGCAACGTAATGGTACCGCAACTGGGCTTTTGCAATCCCGACAACAATTTGAACAGCTGTGTTTTGCCAATACCGCTTCTTCCGATGAGTGAGGCCACCTGACCCTGCTTCATATCAGGGCGTACAATGTTTTTTAAGGAGAAGCTGATATCCCGTAAAATGGTTTTATTATCGTAAGAGAGCCCCAGGTTATTTGCCTGCAGCAGCACCTCTTTTTTACTGTATATGGTCATAATAATTGAAATGAATGATTTAAAATCCAGGGATCGTTATTCGTTCCGACCCAGTTTTGTATAGGGGAAAAGCCAGCCTCTCAGCGTACCCAGCAGGAAATCGAAACAAATCCCAACGAGAAAGAGGACCAGCTGCAGGGCCATGACATGGGTCAAGTCGTTATACTTATTGTACTTGATCAGCAAGGTACCAATACCCCCTTCACTCATGCTCAAGCCTTCCACCAGTGTAATCATAAGCCAGGAAATGGCAAAGTTCTGCCGGAGTATTTCCAGTACCTGATCGGCTTTACCCACTATGATCACTTCATATAAAATCTGCCAGTGTGTATAGCCCAGCGTTTTACAAAGCTCATATTCCTGCTGATTGATATTGATGATGACAGTCAGAAAGGAAGTCACGAAAAAAGGCACGATACCGAAGATCAGCAGATAGAGCTTCAGGTCACTGCCATCTTTGGTGAGCAGCGTAAAGATGAAGATCAGCCCTGTAAGGGTGAGGTACCGGCACTTTACCAGAAAACGGGCAAGTGTTTTAAAAAAAGGCAGAACAGCCAGATAGGTAAAGAAGAGCGTGATCACTATGGAATAGATCATAGCCTTCAAGGTTAGCCCCAGGCTTACCAGCAGGTTGTCCCACAACAACCGGCCTGTAAACAGCTGTATAAATTCCTTCGCTACTTTGGCTGGTTGCGGAATCAATCCGTTTGATCCGATATGCCATAGTACCAGCGCTATCGCTACCTGCGTGGCTATCAGGAGCGTCAAAGCAGTACAGCTCAATCTTGTAAAGGGCGTGAAAATGCGTATGTTGTTTTGCAGAGACATGATAATTTTTTTAAATCTGAATGTGTCCGGATCGTCCTTCCGGATCAGAAAGCAAGATGGCACGCTGGCCACCCTGCTATTGTTCTTTGGTTTCATTTACTGACCGAGTACGATCTCTACCCGGCGATTCTTGCTTCGTCCTGCTTCGGTGGCATTATCGGCTACAGGCTGGGTTGCACCCCTGCCTTTTGCTTCCATGCGGGTTGCCTTCAGGCCTTTCTTCAGCAGGTAGGCTTTAACTGCATTGGCTCGTCTTTCCGAAAGCGGAATATTGGTAGCATCACTACCGTTATTATCGGTATGTCCGTAAATACCCAGCTTCAGTCCTTCAGCTACCACAGCCGACTGAAAGATCTCATCGAGCAACTGGTAGGAAGCAGGGCTTATGGCAGCCTGTCCTGTTTCGAACTCGATATGGTAGGATTTTGAAGAAACCCTGTCGGTGATGCTTTCCGCATAATTGGTTTCAAGTGCCTTTCCTTCCAAAAGCTCGGTATGGTTGGAAAGCACCGAGAACAGAAAGGATTTGTCCACGGCTTTTTCATAAGGCATGAAGGTCGGCATCAGCGAGGGATACATCTGGACCATCAGGTTTCCAAAGGTGTTGTACACCGCTTTATAACGGTCTATCTTATCTGCACCCAGTCCATAGGTATTAGCCATATCGGCCAGGTTGAACACCATGGAGCCACCGAGATTCACCTTCAATCCCTGAATGTCTGTTTCTTCTATGCCATTGTAATATTTCAGCCAGTAAGCAGCGTCCTGTTCCTGATACACTTCGGCGCTGATTTTGGCACCGAAGGCTTTTGCCTCATTAAAGGAGCGTACCTGGTCACCCGCCTGGGCCAGGGCTACGATCAGGTTCTCGACATCCGTTCTGTGATCATAGGCCCACTTCTTAATGGCGATCGTTTGATTGGGCATCTGCGAAGCATACTGCCGCGTGCTGGCAATCGTAACCAATCCTCCTTTTTTTACTGCCACATTCACGTCTCCGGGTGTCCATGTAGCCACGGCATCAACTCCCACAACGGTATCTTTCCCTGTGGTGTGGCCATTCATTACGATCTTCCGGGTTTCGGTATAGCCGGCGATGTACTTATTCGGTGCATCGAGAAAGTCACCGGCGGCGATCAGGTTGATCGCATTTCTGTCGTAAGTAGTTTCATCCGGGTTCACCTTCAGGCCATTATCGCCAGCCCATTTCAACAGGATGTTGATATCGCCGTCGCGCAATACCCCGGCAACGGTCCTGCCCACTGCATTCTTTGGATCCTGCTTCCAGCTTTGCGGTCCCATAACCTGGTCTTCACCATAGGATTTACCGTGAGCGATTGGAAGAATGATCGGCTGAAATTCAGGGCCTAGAGGTTCCAGCTCTTTGGATAAGGAGGTCATGAATGCAGGCATGCCATCACCCATAAAGGTGATCAGTACGGCTATTGCATTCGGATTCGTTTTATAATCGTTGGCGAACTTCACCAGGTCGGCCATCTGTTTGGCACAGTCATCCTGCCTGATGTAGGTGACATCTACATGCGCCTTGTCGAACAGCGAACCTTTCGTGGTGCGTACGCCACCATTGGCATACATACCGGAAAGCTGGCTGTTCCAGGCCATTCGTTCCCAGGTGATCTGCGTGCCGCCATTCACAGCCGGTTCTGCCGAAGGCAGGGGAAGGGCATTGGCAGCACGGGTAAAGGAGGCATCCGTAGCGTCGGGAAGGGAAACCTTGCCCAGCACCAGGCTTTCGCCTACCTGTTTGGGTTGTTGCTGATACCACCGTACGCCCAGTATACCTATGGTTACGATAACAGCGATGATGAATAATTTTCCTGCGGGCTTTAATTTGATTGTCATTTTATAATGGTTTTGTTTGTTTACTTGAATGTGGTTGTTTCATAAGGTCGTAGTTGTGGCATGGAGCGGCCGGCCGGTGACAGGGCGCTGTTTTTTTACAGTGCCTGTTCCGTTACATTCCGCCAGCATTCTTCAGGAATCAGGAGGTTTTGACCAGAGGGATGTTAATCGAGCAGTCCTTTATACCGGTCCGGAATTGAAACATCTTTTAACCGGCCTTCATGATTCTTATTTTCCATGGACTGGCGTGTATAGTTGAAATCAGTGTGGCTGTCGAACTGATTGATCAGCTGTACGGCCTGGGCGGATTTTGCTTTGTCCTCCAGCATTTTGTCATCCATCAGCCGGGAGGTGACATCAATAGCCGATTTGATATGACCGATCTTCTGGCCGATCCGCACCTTTAAAATGGCCAGTGCTTTTTCTGCATCGCGGTTCAGCTCATCGTCTCCCCGGAACGCTTTCATTGCGCTGGAAACGGCAGATAGGCCGGTTGTTACAGAGTAATACAGGTCCTTCTTAGCTTCCAGATCCAGCCTGGCATCCTCCAGCATGATCCCGCTCTCTTCATAAGCCATATCCGTAAACCGCGTCAGCTTATTCAGGTCGCTCACGATAGGTGTTACATTGTCGATATACTCACGGCAACGCATCACATTATTGGCATAAAGATCGATCTGCCGGTTGCTTCCCTGCTCCGCCTGAAGGATCTTTACTTTCTGCGCATTCAGCTGCAGTTCTTTTTCCTTTTCCTTTAGCTTGTCCACCAATTCACTTTGCTTCCCTTTTAGCCTGGCACCCTGCTTATACAAGGTATCCCTGTCTTCATAGCCCTGGTCGATCTTTGCCTGCAAAATGGCAAACGGGTTAAGCTCTATAGCAACGCCAATAGTATAATTAGCGATGAACTCGGAAAAGTATTTCAAGGCCCTCCAGAACTTTATGTTGGTAACGATCATAAGAAGGAAGCCGAGAACGGCACCACCTATGATCAGATTGACCAGGTTCCAGGTAACGGATACCAGCCAGGGTAATACGTATGTAAAGAAGCCATACAGAAGCCCTGCTGACAGAGACAACCCAACAATGGCCGTTGCCATATTTTTTGGCTCGGAAAACCAATTGGGGGTTTTTGTTTTTTGAATTGCAGTTGTCATTTTAGATGTTTTAATTTATTATCCAAAGATTTTATTTCACCATCTGCTCTATCAGCTGATATAAGCATCGATTTTATCCATGTCGTGCCTGATATGTGCTTTACAAGCTTCAGCCATGGCCAGATAACCATTGCTGTTGACCGCGATCTTTGATTCCTGCTCCTGCATCTCTTTTTGCAGCAGCGACAATTGCTGATGCAGTTCATTTATTTCATGGGTCAGGAGCTGAATCCTGGCGGACTTTTCTTCGATCTCTCTTTGCCTGCCTTTTACTTTTTCCTCCAGGGCCTGACTGATCGATGCCTGAAAATTCACGCTATCCGATTCTACCAGATTCAGGTATTCCGTTGCCGTAGACAACAACTTCTGTTTGGTCAGCCCCTGTACATGGAGTCCTGCAAAAGCAGCCTGGTATCGCGCCTGTTCATCTGCAATCATTCGCATAGCCGCTGTCATTTTAGCGAATTCATGATAGTCGGGTCCAGGCAGGTTCGCTTCTTCGAATAATTGTTTGAAGTACTTCTGAAACCGGTCCGGTATCATGTCTACCGGTGTTGCTGCTACCGATTCCTGTACCGGAATGGCTGCCGGTTTACGTTCCGGCTGGTCACTGACTTCCACAAAGGCTGACAGGATCTTTTTTCCAATATTCATTTGAGTTGGTTTGATTACTTACTGATTGGTAAACAACATGAAGACGTTTCTGATAAGAGGCGATGACCCCCGATCAGGGTTCTTCATTTTTCCAGGCTTCTTGCTCAGTTGCCCGCTACATTGTTTGGCATAATGACAGCTTATCGCCAGGGCAATAGCTATTGCCATCAATGCCAGCCATGCTTTTTTCATGGTTGATGATTGATCGATTGAAAGGGACAGCCGCTGCTGGCCCGCGTTACATTTTTTTCGGTTGAATCTTGTACTGTGAAGTTTACAGAGTGGAGATTTCCGGCGGTTTCACCCTTTGACGAAAGCGGGCTAATAATGCTTCAGAAACTTTGTTCATTTTACGTGGAGATTACTCCTGTTTGATTTGATCTGTCAAAGATATAGAGTGCTTAAACCGCCGCATAGGAAATCCGATAGGAGCGGTAATTTTCCTTTCACAATCGGTAAAGTATGGATGATGAACGGTAATATAGAAGGATAAGTGAGCAAATAAGTGGGTAAGCGGCAAAATTGAGGGCTTTTTTGCATTCCTGATGCAAATTTCCACGAAGAGAAATGTTCCCTGGATGGCAACTAAATCAAGCAATAGCAAGGCTTCTATTTTTAGCAGTATGCCTCTATATCGATTTATATTTGGTCAGTCATAATTTCTTATATGAAAAAAGAAAGAGTCTACGCATTGCTGTTCTCCAGTGTGTATCCGTTATATATTAAAAAAGCAGAAGCCAAAGGACGCACAAAGGAAGAAGTGGACAGGATCATCTACTGGCTGACAGGTTATAGCGCATCGTCGCTCCAACAGCAAATCGATAAGAAAAGCGATTTCGAAACCTTCTTTGCAGAAGTCCCACAATTGAATCCAAATGTATCGAAGATCACAGGGGTGATCTGCGGCTACCGGGTTGAAGAAATCGAAGATCCTGTGATTCAGAAAATACGGTATCTCGATAAGCTGATTGACGAACTGGCGAAGGGAAAGGCGATGGAGAAGATTTTGAGAAGTTGAGCGGTAACGTATACATACAAACGTTAAATTACATTAGGCAATAAACAGGATAACAAAAACCTCTTTCACTCATAAGCTAATCAACAGTTCTATAAATATTTTCTGTGATGATTACGTATTGCATTGGATTTCTTTTACTATTCAGTTCTGTTTGCGCAGGCCAATCGAATCAACAACCGGGTTCAAAGAGGGAGATAAACGCTACTGAAGAGAATGAAATGAACAAGCGTAGCTGCGTTCATTTATCGAAGTTGGGCGCCAAAGAAAGAATGTCTTTATATCCTTTTAATAAAGCAGTTTTGATTCAACTCGTTTCTTTTGATAATCCAGATGAGGAAAATATCAAGGCCTGCCTTCCTGAAGTGAACGGTAAAATCGATTACTCGAAATTAAAAGAGATCAAAGCATTAAATCAGCATCAGATTGATACTCTAACTGATATCTTATATAATTATGGATATGAAGAGCCATTCAAAACAGATTATTTAACTCAATGCTACAGACCTAGGAATGCCATACTTTTTTTAGATAGCAGTAATGATGTATTTGCATATATGGAGCTTTGTTTCGAATGTAAAGGAACCCGGCTAAGTTCAGCAAAGTTTCAGGCTGGAATATTCTGTCTTCAAAAGTATGATCTGCTTGCCTTGTTCTTTTCTGAGGTAGGTATTTCTTATGGGATAAGAAAGGAAGATCCAATTGAGTAATCGAAACCCTGTTGGTACCATCGGTGCATTCGATTTACTTCCCTGTTATCGTCTTACGATGTTTCAATCCCCATTCCCTCAACTCGTTGATCACCTTCTTTAACGACTGTCCATGATCCGTGATGGCATATTCCACAGTAGGAGGGAAGGTGTCATAAACAGTTCGCTTCACCAGCTTATTCATCTCCAGGTCTTTCAATTCCTTGGACAGCATTTTATCGGTGATTCCTTTTACCTCAGCGGCGATCTGGCGAAAGCGACGCGGTCCGAAGGATAATGCCACAATGATCGGGAGTTTCCATTTTCCATTCAATACTTCCAGTGCATCACTTACAGGAAGTAAGATCCCCAGGCATTCGGAGTGCGTTTCCACGCTTTGTTTTGGGCTTTCAGGCATCTTAAATGTGTTACTATACTGTAGGATAGTGCTATCATAAAGGATAGTACTATATAATTTATAGCAAATGTAATTAGGTTTGCATCATAAACAAACACAAACCTTAAAAATTACCTTTTATGGCACATACCAAATGGATCTTAGATCCTACACATAGTGAATTAGGCTTCAAGATCAAGCATCTTATGATCTCCAATGTTTCCGGATCCTTCAAGAACTTCCAGGTGAAAGCGGAAACGGATGGAGAAGATTTTACGACAGCCCGGATCCAGGCAAAGGTTCAGATGGAATCAATAGATACCGCCAACAGCCAACGCGATCATCACCTGCGCACATCCGATTTCCTGGATGTTGAGAATTATCCGGAACTGATCTTCCAATCCAGCCGCATCGAAGCACAGGACGCTGAGACCTTTCTTCTTCATGGCGACCTTACCATGAAAGGCATTACCCAGCCGGTTACTTTGAAAGTGGAATACAGCGGTGTAACTAAAGACCCCTGGGGTGGGGAACGTGCCGGTTTCAGCGTGACCGGTAAATTCAACCGCACCAACTGGGGTATCAGCTTCAATAATGTGCTGGAAACCGGTGGTGTGGCCTTAAGCGAAGACGTACGCCTTTTCAGTGAGCTGCAACTCGTAAAGCAGTCCGTTCCCGAAGTTGTAGCTTAATGTCATGCTCTAAAAAAGGAACCGTTAATGATCCAAAGAAAGTTAGAAATCATACAAACGCCGCACGGAGAGCCCGGCTTCCTGGGTAAGGGGCATACGGCCCGTGCGGTGATACAACGCACCTACCAGGAAAGTGATCCTTTTATTCTGTTAATGGATGACTTTCTGGATAAGCAGGATGAGGAGCCAGCTGGCGGGCCACACCCCCATGGAGGTTTTGAGACCGTTTCGCTCCTGCTGGAAGGTGAGATCGGGGATTCAGCTCATAAAATGAAGGCCGGCGACTTTCAGCTGATGACAGCCGGAAGCGGCGTTATTCACACCGAATCCATCGAATCAAAAATAAGGATGCGCCTGTTGCAGCTATGGCTGGTGTTGCCTAAAAAAGACCGCTGGGCTTCACCGCGCATTCAGGACCTGACCGCTGCTCAGGTGCCTGTACTTCATGAAAAAGGTGTTTCTATTCGTTTGTACAGTGGCACGCTGCATGGCGTTTCGTCACCCGTACAGAATTATACCCCCTTGCTGATCGCTGACATTACGCTGGATTCAGGAACTGAAAAGACCCTCCAATTTCCGGCTCAATACAACAGCTTCCTTTATATGCTGAACGGTACTGTTGCCATAGGTGATGACGCTGCTATTCTGCAACAGGATCAGGTAGGCTGGCTGGCAAAATCAACACTACAAGAAAACGGAGCACTGCTGCTAAAGGCGGGGAAAGAAGGAGCACGGCTGGTGCTTTATGCCGGACAGCCTCAAGGTGATC
>DATAHC010000040.1:0-3398 GCA_036263415.1 Flavisolibacter sp. | reverse complement strand
TTATGTTTTACCAGGTTATAAAAAGAAGAGAATGAAAGGTAAAAAGTATAACACATATGAATAATCGAGTATATCAACGAGAGTGCATTCGTTTATTTCATAAATTGATTACGATTTCCTCTAAACCATACTAAAAGGCTTTGTCCAACTAATTGCTATGCTCCCTATCAGGATTTTCCGCAGCTGTGCTGTGCTTTTGTTTTTTGTCCTTGGTCTTTTCCTTTCCGTCAACAAGGCACAAGGACAGATGCGACGCTTTTTTACCGATACGGATCCTAATAACAAGTTGGTAAAGCTCAGTTTCTATAGTCCTTCAGAAGGCTATGGTGCATTTTACAAATGGATAGGGGCCACCACCGATAGCGGCCATACATTTACGAAACGGCTGATTACTTTAAGCAATGTTGATTATAATGGGTACAGGGTCAATCTGACATTTGGATTCGAAATCAATGGCGTAAAAGCTTTCGATGCCAACCATATCTTAGTCTATGGGGATTATGGTTTCATTCCCTCCATCCTTTCTTCCGACGATGGAGGCCAGACCTACAAGTTAATTTTCCATTCTCCTTATCCTGCCCTGGACCTCAAACCGGGCATTACAGACATGCAATTCCTATCCGACAATAAGGTAGGATTTGCAGTGGATGCTGACCGCATCTGGAAGACAGTTGATGGTGGAAAAAACTGGTCGGCTATACTTCAATACCCTGAGGCTTACTTTGAAAAGCTACAGATAATAGATAATAAAACCATCATTGCATTCAGTACCGCGTTCGGGAAAACGAAGGTGCTCAAATCGTCTGATGGGGGGCTGACCTGGCCATCTTTGAACCTTCCGGCGAACGATTTTAAGGGTGCTTTTTTCCTGACATCGCTCAAAGGATGGATTATAGAGCAAAAGGATAATGCCTCTTTGGTTTATCAGACAAACGATGGAGGAGCCTCCTGGCAATTACAGTCGGAATCCGACAAAGGAATGCATATTGAGGGGCATCTTTACTTTACGAACGATTCTACAGGTTATGCTTTAGGTTCTGGCTATAACGTTTTAAAAACAACGACAAAAGGTAAAATCTGGGAAAGACTGGAACGGGATAATGATTTTGCCTATTTATACTATGGTCATGAAGAACTTTATTTCTGGGATGCCTCAACTTTCTGGGCTGGAGGAGGCTATGGGTTTCTGGAAGGCACTACGAATGGTGGAGGGAAAACCCTGCCTTCCGCATTGTTCAGGATCGATACGGTGGGGTCCGGCGCTTCAGGTACTACTCAACTTATAAACCTTTCAAGACCGATCTACGGTTACAAGTGGCTGGTGAACGGCAAATACATCAGTTCAGACTACCACAGTAGTTATACACACGATCCGGAGCATTTTTATGATACCGTATCTCTTATCGTCTCTTCCGGAAATCACAGTGATACGCTAACGGATTATCAGGAATATTATCCGGCAGTGAAAATTACTTCTTTCACCCCCGCCGTGGCTGGAATTGGAAGTACTGTAACTATTGATGGCATAAACTTCAACGAAGTCGGAGGTGTATGGTTTGGAGGCATACCAGCCGTTTCCTATACGGTTATTTCTCCAACTCGAATTCAGGCTACGGTCGGTGCAGGTGCCAGTGGTGCGGTTACCGTTGCTACTTCCAGAGGTCGGGGTTCTTTACCTGGATTTCAATTTATTCCTACACCTGTAATCAGTTCTTTCACGCCTCAGTCGGCAAAAGCCGGAACGGTTGTTACCATAAAGGGGCTTGCTTTTACCGCGGTTTCGCAGGTAAAATTCGGTGGGGTACCGGCTATCAGTTATACGGTTCTTTCTGAAAATGAGATTCAGGCAATTGTACCTTCAGGCCCTTCCGGAGGGGTTGAGGTAATAACGGCCGGCGGAACGGCAGGCCTGGGAACGTATACGGCCCTGGCGGATCTGGCTTCTTTTGCGCCTTTGGAAGGGACAGAAGGAACTTTACTTAAAATAAACGGAACCTCGCTTTCCGGCACTTCGGCTATTTCTATTGGGGGGCAGCCTGTAAAATCTTTCCAGATAGAAAGTCCGGACCGTATCACAGCTATCGTTGGACCGGGAAGTTCCGGATTGGTGAGCCTCACCGGCCCGGGAAATGCAACCAAAGGTAATTTCGTCTGGTACGATGCGCCAGTTATTTCAGGATTTACGCCGGACAAAGGACCGGTTGGAACCACTATAACGATAACGGGAAGCAATTTTGATGTGATTTCAGATTCCAACAAGGTTTACTTTAATGGAGTGCAGGCAAAGGTTGTTTCGGGGAATGCCAATATGCTTCAGGTGATAGTACCTGTCGGAGCTGGTTACCAGCAGGTCGTCATTCATTCGCACCACCTGCAGACCCGAAGTGTCAAAGCGTTTACGACCACGTTTACAGGCGGAGGTTCTATTACGGCAAACTCATTTTCACCTTCGATAAATTATAGTTTAGGAGAAGGGCACTATGGTCAGGTGCCTATTGTGGCAGATTTTGACGGCGATGGAAATCAGGATATCATTTTTCCCGAATATAGTGACGACGCTCCGGCCGGTATATTCATCTGGAAGCATAATGGTAATCCAGCTTCTGTAAGCTTTGATGATAAAACGCATATGAAACTGTACCCCATGAGAGACCTGAGCTATGGCGATTTGGATGGGGATGGAAAGCAGGATCTTGCCGTAATCGACTATGACAGTACCATCCTGATTTACAGGAATACTTCGCAAGTAGGGTCAATTTCCTTTGCTGAACCTGTAAAATTCATTACGGGAGAAGCACCTACAGATATTTCTATAGCAGATATCGACGGCGATGGCAAAGCTGAATTACTGATACTGGCTTCTGAAAACCTGAATATCCACAGAAATCTTTCTGATCCCGGCAACCTACAATTTGCAAAACCTGAAAAATTTCAGGCAAGCGGGGTGAATCTGGTGATCGGAGACATGAATGGTGATGGCATCCCTGATATTGCTACGAGCTTTTGGGATCGAAATATCATTTTCTTATTTAAGAATCTTTCCAAAAAAGGTCAGCTTGCATTTTCTGTTAAAGAAATGCCTGTTCCATCTGCATCATTCCTTGTTGGCGGAGACCTCGATGGAGATGGGAAACTGGATCTGGCAACAATTGGAAATTCAGGGGAGAAGGTATATGTTCTTCGTAATGTCTCTACAAAAGATGATCTGCAATTTACAGAACCCATACCCTATGACGTAGGAACAGCATCCGAAGCAATGTCATTAAGTGATATCGACGGTGACGGGCGGGTTGATATTGCTGCCCGAACCATCAATGCAAAGCTCAGTATTATCAAAAATTTGAGTTCACCAGGCACCCTAGCCTTCGGATCCAAAGTGGAGTTTGAAAAGGGAAGCT
>DATAHC010000039.1:0-9505 GCA_036263415.1 Flavisolibacter sp. | reverse complement strand
TAGGTCATACCTTTTTCAACAACGTTTTTGGCTACGGTATAAACGTTTTTACGCTTACCATAAAACCCTTTGGCTTGCTTTAATATTTTTTTTCTGCGTGCTTTGGAGGCAACGGCATTTACGGAACGTGGCATTTTGAATGTTTTTTAGTGTTTAAAAAATCGAGGTGAGCTGGGTAGCGGTAAGGCTTCCCGCAACGGTTACTTCAATCGAAGTAAGCGCATCACGAAATCCATGTGGGATTTGGCAACGACACCGTCTTTACCTAATGCACGTTTACGTTTTTTTGATTTCTTCGTCAGAATGTGACGCTTGAAGGAGCGCTGATGCGTGATTTTTCCGGTGCCGGTTACCTTAAAGCGTTTTTTGGCACTGGAGTTCGTTTTTACCTTTGGCATTCCTGGGTAATTATACTGTTACACCCTTGAGGCGATCTTCACAGGAAGATACTTAGGGAGCCTCTTCAGGCAATTTTCCGCGTTAACGGGGCGCAAAAATACAAATAACAGCGGAATTATGGCAATTAATACGACGTTAATTTCAGCCAGGTAGCTTATACAGCACTGATTTACATCCGGACAATGGCCAAAAGAACACGGAATTTTCTTAGCTCCTGGCCCCTGCTTCCGGTTCAGCATAGAGCTTACGGAAGCCTTCGGCAACAGCTGAATAGCCAAACCGGTCTTTTGCCTGCTCCGCAATGACCGCTGTTTCATAGGTATGATAATCAGCTATCATGGATTCCATGGCAACAGACAGCGCACCCGGATGGGTAGGATCAATTAGTATGGAATTGGAATCATCTACAAGTTCGGGTATCCCCCCTACAGCCGTGGCAATCACAGGAAGACCCGTGCATAACGCCTCTCCAATCACACATGGGGAATTTTCAATAAAGCTGTTCAGCACCAGGCAATGGCTGCGCCGCATTTCTTCTGCTACTTCCCGGTAGCTGACTTCTCCCCGGAAATGGATCGATTGATTCAGGTAGCCGGACCGCGAAGCAAAGGAAGTATAATGTTCCTCCCGGTTGCCGATCAGGATCAGCTGCGCCCGAACGCCTTTCTCTTTTAATGCTATAAAAGCTTCCAGTATACCTTTCACATTTTTCAGGGGCACCATGTTAGATACGTGCAGGAACGTAAATAGGTCATACTTGTCTTTACCGGGATGAAAAAGACTGGTATCCGTTACATTCGGTATCACTTGAAATGGTTTTTCAACTACAGTTCTGTTGATGGCGGCTCCCAGGTAATGGCTTACGGATACCAGTAAGCGGGCTTCCTGCACTACCCTCCGGATGGTGTTTCGTACATAAATGGGCTGACTGGTATAATGGCCTTCTGCTACCTTGTTATAGATTCCCCAGTGTTCCGTCACAATAAAATTCCAGCCTTTCTTTTTCTTCAGCCATAAGGCGATCAAACCCGCTTTCCAGGGAATATGCACATGTATAATATCAGGTGCACCATTGGTTTCGGTATATTTTTGAATGGCTTCTAGAAATAGCTTGCGCCAATATACCTGTTTGTAGAGTTTATTATATAACCCCTTCCGCCTCCGGAAGTAGATCCATTGCTCGGTGAGACCGGTGGAAACCTTTGTTTCCTCCTCTGTGGCGGTTTCAAGGTCGGCATCGGTTACATAAATTACGTGTATGTCATGGTCTATGGCCGCGGCATGGGCATGCCGCTGTATAAAGTCGCCGTCAAACCGGTCATTGCGGTTCGGGTACCAGCTGGTCAGCCATAAAACCTTCTTACGTTGCATGAATAGCTGCAAATCTCTGCTTTATTCTTAATTTGCCACTTCAGCATACATGGCAAATCAAAAACAAAACCTGACATCGGAGCTTACTACGGGTTTCGGCGAGCGCAGTAACCAGAGCGGCGGACGTTTTTACCGCAAGGATGGTAAGGTGAATGTGGTCCGTAAAGGCGTCGGCTTCTTCGACCGCTTAAGCTGGTACCACACCATGCTGGAGCTGCCCCGGTGGAAATTCTGGCTCATTCTCCTGATGACCTATATCGTAGTGAACTGCCTCTTTGCTTTCGTTTATTTTGGCATTGGGGTGGAACATCTCGATGGTATTGAAAAAGGTAAGCCACTCTATAATTATATCCAGGCCTTTTTCTTTAGTGCTCAGACATTCACTACTGTAGGTTATGGTCATGTCAGCCCTTCCGGACTCACCACCAGCGCCGTGGCGACCTTCGAGGCTTTTTTGGGCGTGCTAACCCTGGCCCTGGCCAGTGGTCTTTTTTATGGACGATTCTCCATGCCCCGCTCCTTTCTGAAATTCAGTGACAAGGCCCTGATCGCTCCTTATAAGGACGGTACGGCTTTGATGTTCCGCATGGCTCCTTATAAGAATAACCACCTAATGGATGCGGAGGTCAAAATGACCATCGGCCTCCGCCAGGAGGACAAGAATCGTTTCTACACCCTTAACGTGGAATTCAGTAAAATCAACTCACTGGTACTCAACTGGACGGTTGTGCATCCCATAACAGAGGAGAGTCCCTTATATGGAATGAATCTGGAAGATATTAAACAATCAAGGGCGGAAATACTGGTTTATATCAAGGCCTTCGATGAAGGTTTTGCCAACACCGTGGTAGCCCGTTCTTCCTATGCAGCGGAAGATATCGTGGAAGGCGCTCGCTTCCTTCCCATGTACGGCCCGGCACCTGCCGGCAACTATACCATTCTCGACCTGGGCCGTCTTAATGCCTACGAAAAAGTACAGCTGCCGGTCTCCGTCAGGCAGGCCTGATCTTGATGAATTCTTTCCGGTTGATATAATACAAGAACAGGAAATAGAAAATGGGAGCAAGGCTCAATAGCTGCAGTAATATCATTCCCGAGGTCGATCCCATGGCATACAGCAGTATAATGATGACCGTTCCGAAAATGAGCTGGTCGTCCTCTATGCCGCAACCGATCTTATAATAATAGGTCCGGTTATGCGAATATTCTATTTCAAAGGGCTGCGTAATATGATAGCCATCCGTTACTACAATACGCGAGGGGTTGGTGGGTATGTTCACTACAATAGGCTGGCCTTTTACCAGCGAATAGATATTTGAACCATTTACGATCAGCCGCAGTTTAAAAAAGCGCAGCAGTAAATTGTTCTTCTGAATAACCACTATCGAGTATTGTACTTTCGGATTTATAGTTTAAGGGCTTTAATGATTTCAATAAAGTCGGCCGCTACCAGCGAAGCGCCTCCCACAAGTCCTCCGTCTACATCCGGACACGCGAAAAGCTCTTTGGCATTGTTGGCTTTTACGCTGCCTCCGTATAAGATGGAAACCTGGTCGGCTGCCTCCTGGCCGTACTTGCCGGCAAGTATAGAACGTAAATGCTGATGCATTTCTTGTGCTTGCTGGGTAGAAGCTGTTTTACCGGTGCCGATGGCCCAGATGGGTTCATAGGCAATGATCACCTGAACCAGCTGTTCCGCGCTCAAGTGAAAAAGCGATTCCTGGAGCTGCTTTTCCACAAACGCATTCTGCTCTTCCTTTTCCCGGATGGAAAGGGGCTCGCCGCAGCAAAAAATAGGGGTTATAGAATGCTGCAGGCACAGATTGAGCTTGTCTGCCAGCATTTTATTGCTTTCCAGGAAGTACTCTCTACGCTCGCTGTGACCGATAACGCAGTATTTCACACCGATCGATTGCAGCATTTCCGTGGACACTTCGCCGGTGTAGGCGCCGTTGGCTTTATCGCTGCAGTTCTGGGCTGCGATGGAATAGCCGCGGTCATCGGCAACCTCGCTTTTGGCCATGATCAGGTAGGGAAAGGGTACCGCAAAAAGGGTTTGCTGATGGGGTGCCAGGTCAATCTTCTCCTTTAAAATTTCATGCAATAGCTTTTCTCCTTGCTGATAGGTCAGATTCATCTTCCAGTTGGCGGCGGCAATTTGTTTTCTCATAGTTGGCTAATAATGATCAAAGATATGTTTCAGAATAGTTTTTTCATTTTCCGTAAGGGTTTGCTGCTTTAGCTGTTTCCAGTTAGCAATATCAGCAAATGCTTTATCAAGTGTATAACGCTGAACACCATCGCTTCCCCAGGAAAAACTGGGTATGTATTTAGGCGTCAGTCCATTTCCGAATACATTGCTGCACGCCCCGATAACGGTTCCGGTATTGATGGAGGTATTGATGGCAGTCCTTGAATAATCGCCCATGAAAACGCCGCATTTGGTTCCGGCGCTTTTGGCTCCTTTTAAGGTATGGATCAGTACAGCGGAGGCGGTATTCTTAATATTCGAATTGGATGTCCCGGCTCCCATATTGCACCAGGCCCCGATCACGGAGTCGCCGAGATATCCGTCATGGGCTTTATTGGAATGATTAAACAGAATGGAATTCTTGATCTCCCCACCGGCCAGGCAATACGGACCGATGGTAGTGCCGCCATAGAGCTTCGTCCCCATCTTAATCACAGCCCCTTCCCCGATGCTCACCGGTCCCCTTAGGAGAGTGCCTTCCATTACAGTGGCGTTTTTGCCGATATAAATGGGCCCCTCCTCACTGTTCAGGATGCAATGCTCCATCTTCACCCCAGTTTCCAGGAACAGATCCTTTCCGCTTGTACGGTTGCTGGAGGACACCTTCTGTGACTTTCTCCCCGCTGTCAGCAATGAATAATCATTTTTTATAGCGGCGCCATTCAATTGAAAAAGGTCCCAGGGATAGCGGATCTCATCCACAGAATGTTTCCATTCAATAGCCCTGTGCATTTTGATCCGGTTGGGCTCAGCTACTTCTTTAGAGCTGATGCAGTACACCAGGCTTTCAGTCCCATCCCGGGTCAGGAATTCGCCCGGTTTTAATTTCTTCACGGCTTTCACCAGCTTTTCCGTGGGAAGAAGGTTCCCATGGATCAGGTAAAGGGTGTCTTTCCCGATCTCTTTATAGATTTCTATGGACCGGTCCTGGTCCTTATAATCCTGTTCAAACTGGTCATATGAGGATAGTTCTAAAAACTGCTCCCACTTTTCCCGTAGGGTCAGTATCCCGCAACGGATATCCTGCACCTGCCGGGTTAGGGTGAACGGAAACAGATTTTCCGGTTGGCAGAACTCTTCGGTAAAAACAATTTTCTTCATGGCTGGCCAGGCTATAAAAATAAAAAATCCCGCTTAAGAAGCGGGATGTAATATTTTGAGATGCAAAGCTTATTTCTTGGCGTATTTCTTTTTGAACTTGTCAATACGTCCTGCTGTATCCACCAATACATTCTTACCTGTAAAAAATGGATGAGAGGTGTTGGAGATCTCCAGTTTAATCAGCGGGTACTCGTTACCATCTTCCCATTTCACAGTTTCTTTGGTAGCAGCTGTAGAGCGGCTTAAAAAACTATGACCGTTACTCATATCTTTAAAAACTACGTAACGGTAATTCCCTGGATGAAGATCTTTTTTCATAAAAATTTGTTTATCAAAAACGTGTTTGTGCTAAATTGAAGCCGCAAATGTAGGCCAATTCCCATTTTCTACCAAATACTTGGGTTGTTAATTTTAGCTGCGCATATTCTCAAATTGTAAGGGAATTCCCAGCCCCCAGCTCTTTGCGGCTGCTATAACTTCCTGAAGATCATCAATTTTCTTTCCAGTCACCCGAACCAGGTCGTCCTGTATGGAAGCCTGAACCTTTAAACCGCTGTCCTTTATCTGCTTCACGATTTTCTTGGCATCTTCCTGCTTCAGGCCGTTACGTACCTGAACCTGCTTTTTCCACACCTTGCCGCTCTGCTGGCCTTCTTTGGAATAATCAAAAGCTTCCGGTGCAATGCCCTGTTTGTGCGCCCGGTTGATCAGTACATCGATCAGCTGCCGCATCTTAAGATCATCGTCCGTTTCCATATTCAGCTTGTATTCTTTCTTATCCAGGTTGATCACAACATGGGCATTCTTAAAGTCAAACCGGTTGGTTATCTCTTTAGTAGTAACATTTACGGCATTGTCCAATGCCTGCGCATCAACCTTACTGACAATATCAAAAGAGGGCATAAACTGTTTTAAAAGTGAAATTAATAAAACTCAGGGGATTTATGGTTCGTCAATCCTTTTACGAATCCATTTTTCTTATAATGAAATAGGCACTTCTGAAAGTTGAAAATACCAGGACAAAACCATAGTAAATCCGTCCGCCTGCTACTCCTAAAATATTTAGTATTTTATCTGCCTAAACTGCAATTATTGTCAGCCACTTATCATTTCAAGGGCGCTTCCTAAGCTATTCAATAATAACTCCCTGCAGCACTTGTGTTAAGCGCTCTTAATAACTTGGTAACCCTTGCTGGAAACCATTTAGATC
The DNA here is from genome assembly GCA_036263415.1 of Flavisolibacter sp. Lineage (GTDB taxonomy): Bacteria > Bacteroidota > Bacteroidia > Chitinophagales > Chitinophagaceae > Flavisolibacter. The sequence continues at coordinate 3,173 of DATAHC010000039.1, read as the reverse complement.
AATACCTGTTCACACAAAACAACCTATGTAGAAGCTTGGAAGTACCATAGTAATGGCATATTAGAAGCGCGGTGAAAGTATAGAAGAAGCTACTTAAAAGCGTAGTAACTCCATAGTATCCGTGTATTTACTCCGTTGTTACTGCGTTGGTCTGTAAAGGGCAATCGTTTGAAGGAAAATAATATAGTAATAAAGTGCAATAACATCCATCTAAAGATACGAAATAAGTACCCCCTTTCCCAGGAAAAAAGTCAAATAAAATCGGAGATCAGTGCCTTGCCTGGTAGGGATATAACCAGATATCGGTGACACTCATTGTTACAATGATTCAGGAGCGATAAGCAGTAGTAATAAAATAGAAAAAGGCCCCTCTGGACAAAAGGGCCTTCATGCACATGAGAAAAAGAAAAACGTTTGGATAGAAGCGGTCCTGGATCTTTCAGATCAGGACCGCCGTCTGATATATGCTGAGGAATGACTGTTAATTTCCGCCTCCTACCCTGCTTTGCTCATCATTGGCGCTGCTGGCTCTTCTCTTGGCTCCACCATTGATCTTACCTTTGCTGAAGCGATAGGTAAATCCAATATTTACTACTCTGGAGTCGCTCCTTTCCTGGAAGGCTGCATCAACGTTACCATATTTGGAGCTGGCCTTGAACTGCTGCGTATATAATACGTCTCTGATGTTCAGTCGTAAGGTTCCTTTACCCTTCATCACCTGCTGGCTGAATCCTAAATTCATGATTCCCATAGGCCGTGTTTGAATAACGCCTTCCAGTGCTCCGGTACGGTAAAAGCCGCTGATCTCACCACTTAAAGTTTTGCTCAGCTTGATCTGCTGCGATCCGTTCAGTACGATTGTTGTGGCGCTGATGGTCACCGGTGCATTGTTTACCAAACCCTCGAAATGGTTATTGAATCCATTCACATAGAAGCTGGTGGTCCACCATTTGGTTACAGGCATATTCAGGCTCAGGGCGATACCGTATTGACGCTGGTTGGCAATATTGGCTTGTTTTACGTAAGTCTCGTTGGTAGCTTCATTTTGTTCAATTACCTGCTGAATAATGTCAGTGGTCTTGGTATAATTCAAAGTGGTGGTCAATACGTTTTTGAACGTATGGCTCAATTCGATATTATGACTGAATTGTGGCTTCAGGTTCGGGTTTCCCTGCTGGGAAGTATAGCGGTCCAGGTATTCAATGAAGGGGTTCAGGCTTTCGTAATTCGGACGGCGGATGCGTCTGCCATAGTTCAGTCCGAATGTATTGCTCTTATTGGCTTCAAACTGAAGGAAAGCGGTGGGAAATAATTGGGTGTAATGGCGGTCAAAGGTTTCTCCGGTCGTGATCTGTCTTCCCTTGGCATTGGTATTTTCTACCCGCAGCCCCAGCTGGGCGCTCCACTTCTTACTGAGGTTACCGCTCATGTTCAGGTAGGCTGCATTGATGTTCTCCTCATACAGGAAGTAATTACTGCGGCTGATGTCACGGATCACGCTTCCCAGATGCACGGTATCGTATACGGCATTATTATCCGTTTTCACCATGCTGCTTTTCAACCCTGCTTCAAGCTTGGCACCTTTCTTTAAGGGATGTACATAATCCACCTTCCCGCTATAGATCCGGATATCCTGGGGCAGCATACCATAAAGGGTATCGCCTTTTTGAGTGGGATTCTTGGCATCATCAAAATAATAGTTACTAAGGTTCTGGCTGGTGCGTCCATCATATTTAATATAATCCAGATCAGCAGTCAGTTCTTTACCGGTCGTATCCAGAACCTGTCTGAAATTCAGGTTTCCGCTGTAATTCTTCCAGGTTTCGTTGGAAAGGGATAAAGCTTGTGCCTGAGATTCAAAGGTCCCGGTATTGCTGTAAATATTGGTTACATTGCGGTTCTCGAAATTGCCAGGACTGGAAAATCCGGAAAGAACAACACCAAATGTAGTGTTCTTGGAAGCGAAGAAATCTGCCCCGATCTTCCCGTTGAAGGAGTTGTTTTCGTTCAGCATGCGTGCCTGCTGATCAAAATGTGACACCAGTTCTTTGGATGATTTATCCAGAAAATTCCGTTGGATATCCAATTCTTGGAATCTTTTGCGGTAGTTATGGCTGAGGTTGGTAAAGAGATTGATCTTGTTCTTCCGGTAGTTCATGTTCAGCCCTTCATTGAATTTTGGGTACCGACCTTGTCCGTAACCCAGGCTGATAGATCCATTATAGCCTACCTGTTTGTTCTTTTTGGTTTTGATATTGATGATACCGGCATTGCCGGCAGCGTCATACTTGGCTGGTGGATTGGTCATGATCTCGATCTGATCCAGCTGGTTGGCGTTCATGCTCCGTAGCAGGTTTGCCAAATCGGCACCTCCTAATTGGGTCGGACGACCATCGACTAATACCATAACGCCTTGCTTTCCTTTAAGGCTGATATTGCCATCTTTATCTACGGTCAGCCCCGGCGATTTCTCCAGAACCTCTAAAGCACTGGCTCCTACATTGGTTGGAGAGGCTTCTACATTTACAATAGTTCTATCCAGCCGCTGCTCGATCAGAGGCTTTTTGGCAGTAACAACTATGCCTGCCATCGATTTATTCGTTGGAATCAACTCAATGGTTTTAAGTTGAATAGAAGGTTTATCTGCATTTAATTCAAATGTTTCAGAAAATGCCTTGGTATGCCCTACGGCAGAGACCGATACCAGGTATTTTCCATAGGCGATATTCTCAAAAAGATACTGACCATTTTTATCAGCAACTGAAAATTTGATGGAGCTGGAATCCTTTGCTTTCACCAGGGTGATGGTAGCTGATTCTATGGTCTTCTGATTTCCATCAATGATGGATCCGCTGACACTGCCATTTTTTCCTTGTGCAAAAGAGGAAGAACAAAGGATGGTCAGAAGCAGAAAGGACAGTAACTTTTTCATTTTTATATATTTAAAATACCAGGTTATAATTATTACAAGACAAATCTAGGTACTATGTAATCCAAAGTACTTAGGTTTAAAATAAACGGCCTGAATTGAGGATGGCCGGTCAGCGGATTACATAAAGTGAGACGCTAAAGGCTAAATCAGGTTACAGGTGAGAATGTCTTAATGATCAATGGCCTTAATTCGGGATAACTGGTCTTGTTGCGAAATTGTTAGCAGGCTTTAAAACTCAATG
>DATAHC010000038.1:0-11477 GCA_036263415.1 Flavisolibacter sp. | reverse complement strand
ATAACAGTGGTAAAACCAGCAATGTGGCTACCTACACAATCCCGGTAACGGCCCTGGCCCCGCTTACAACGACTATTCTCAACACCAGCCTTTCCGTAACGGCTGCCGCTACGCCGATTAGTTCCCTGGCCGCAACCGATGGCGACGGATCGATCAGCAGCTATGCCATCGCCTCGCTTCCCGCTGCAGCTTCCGGTGTACTTTATTTATGCAACAGTACCTGTAATCCGGTAACTGTCGGACAAACCATCATGGCGGCCGATGCTTCCAAGCTGCAGTTTGACCCTGCAGCCACATTTACAGGCCTTTATGCAGCGTTCAACTATAGCTCGACTGATAATACCGGCAAGATCGGTAACCAGGCCCTTTACACCATCCCCTTATTCCAGGGGGTGACCCTTCCGGTTCACCTGATCAACTTTACCGGTAACCATGCGCAGCAAAAGACCATCCTGAACTGGACGGCAGAAAATGAAGAGAACTTTTCTTATTATGGTGTGGAAAGAAGCCTGGATGGTATTCATTTCAATCGCGTGGGGACCGTACAGGCCATCAGCGAGTCAGGAAGCCGGACCTATCAGTTTGAAGAAATAACAGGTGCATTGAACAGTACAAAAATCTACTATCGCTTACAGCTGGTAGATCGGGACGGCAGCAACGCTTACAGCCGCATCCTTTCCTTTAACCTGACTACTTCTTCAACAGCCCTAACGGTTTTATTGAATTCAGGTACGCAACCGGTACTCCGTCTGACCGCTAAAAATGAAGGAACCGCAAGCCTGGTACTGCTTGATAATAACGGAAGATTACTGGAAAAGAAATCCATTTCTGTAAACACGGGAAACAACCTCTATCCGATCACAGCGGCAAGCCAGTGGTCCAGCGGGATCTACCTGGCACAGCTCACATTTGAAAATATTACCTATACCCAGCGCATTGCCATCAGGCACTAAAAAGCACGTTAGCATTAGTTTTGGTCAGCAGCCCTCATTCCTGGGGGCTGCTTTATTTAGCGGCCTTTACGCCGGACCAACAGCAACAGGACAAGGGCCAGCATACTGCAGACCAGCAAGCTAAGGGCCATGGGAAATACTGTTTTGATTCCCAGCAGTCCAATGACAATGGTCGTAAGCGAACCCGTTCCCATTTGAATGAAGCCCAGGAGCGCAGAAGCACTGCCCGCATTCTTTTCAAAAGGCCGCATAGCCAGTGCTGAAGCATTGGGCATAATAAAACCAATAGAGGCCAGATACAGGTACAGGACGGCAACCACCACCCAGAAACCGGTGATTCCCATGGCTGTTATGATGACCAGCAACAGGGCAAAGCTTACCTGGAAAAGCAGCACCCTTCCGATAATGCGTTCGCTTGTTTGCCTGCGCAATAAAACCGTGTTTAGCTGAGAGGCGAGGATGAGGCCGGAAGCCAGTAAGGCGAAGAGCCAGCCATACTGGCCGGGTGATAATTTATAATTCTCAATGAAGACTCCGGGTGAACTCGCAATGTAAGCAAACAAGCCTCCAAAAGCAATTCCGCCCGTTACCGCATACGTGGTGAAGTACGACTCCCTGAGAACGGCTCTATAGTTTTTCCAGATAGCACCCGGACGCAAACTATAGCTAGAATCGGCCCCCTTGCTGCCCGAGAGAAAGAAGTATACGCCGAAGAAGATCACTATAATAATCGCCGTCAGCAGCAGAAAGATATAAGGCCAGCCATACGTACCGGCCACATAGCCGCCAATGGTAGGGGCCAGCATCGGCGATATGCTCAGAACCAGCATCAGGAAGGAATAGATCTTTGCATTTTCCTCCGGCCTGAAATAATCCCGCACCATTGCGGTAGCCGCAATAGTAGCCGAGCAGGCACCAATAGCCTGAATAAAACGCAGGGCAATCAGCAGTTCAATCGACCGGGCATAGGCACAAAAAAGGGAGGTAATGCAATAGATCAGGAGTCCGACATACAGTGGCTTCTTTCGGCCGAAGCGGTCGAGCAAAGGTCCGTATATCAGCTGTCCGATCCCAATTCCTACAAAGAAAGAAGACAGGGAGAGCGCCACCCGGGAAACGTTTGAATGTAAGGAAGAAGCAATGGCCGGAAAGCCTGGCAGGTACATATCTATCGAAAAGGGTACGATGGCCGTTAATAGTCCCAGCAGCAAAATGGTCAGAAACCGCCTTTGCTTAGACATTGCCATGGAAGGTGCCTTATCGGTTGTATGATTCATCATTTATTTCTGAAATAGTAAAAACCCGGCTTTAAAACCGGAGTGCAAATGTCAAGATTAATCCCTTTCCATCGGCGCTTATTTCAGCAGGACCTTACTTACTATAGTTCAAGTGTGCTAACCTTACATTAAAAGGGAGCCGGCAAGCCGGCTCCCTTTTATCTAACCCTGTATTCTTTATAGTTAGCTTTCTACCAATTCTTCTGCTTCGATAGGCTCCTCTTTCATAGACACGATCAAGGTGCCCTGAACATATTTTTCGTTGTGCTGAGAGGCATCCAGCCCCTCTTCCTCTTCCCTGTCCGTTACACGCATCGGAACAATGAAATTGATCAGCTTGAAAATGGCAAATGAAACCGCGAAGCTATAGATCACCGCAATACCCATAGCTTTTGCCTGCGTCAGGAAAAAACTGAAGTTGCCATAAGCCCATCCGTCATTGCCCGCAGCATTGATGGCCTTTGAAGCAAAAATGCCTGTCATAAGCATACCCACCATGCCACCGATGCCATGGCAAGGGAACACGTCCAACGTATCATCCAGCGATGATTTGGATTTAATGAATACAGCAATATTGGAGATCACCGCTGCCACCACGCCAATGAAGATACTTTGCGGTATGGCTACAAAACCAGCGGCCGGTGTAATGGCCACCAGGCCCACGACAGCACCGATGCAAAATCCGGTTACAGACGGCTTCTTCCCTTTCATTACATCAAAGAACATCCAGGAAAGTCCTGCTGCAGCGGCAGCCGTATTCGTCGTGGAAAAAGCTGAAACAGCCAGGGTATTAGCACCCAGTGCAGAACCTGCATTGAAGCCAAACCAGCCAAACCACAACAGGCCGGTACCGATCAGCACATAAGGAATATTAGCAGGTGTCTGTTCCCTTCTTTCCAGGTGAATCTTTCTTCTCTTTAAGACAATGGCACCTGCCAACGCTGCACAGCCGGCGGAGATATGCACCACGGTACCTCCGGCAAAATCGAGCGCACCCATTTTGAACAGGAAACCTTCCGGATGCCAGCTCCAATGCGCCAGCGGTGCGTATACAAGAAGACTGAACAATACTGTAAACAAAACGTAGGAAATAAACCGCATTCTTTCGGCAATGGCCCCCACCACCAATCCAGGGGTAATGATGGCGAACATCAGCTGGAACATGGAGAACAGCGATTTGGGAATGGTCGGCGCCAGGCTCCAGGCATCTCCAGAGGCCACGCCTTTATAAAATAAATGCGTCATCGGGCTTCCAATCAGGCCCTTATAGGATTCACCAAAACACAGGCTGTACCCTACTACGATCCAAAGAACACCTACCACACCTGCCGCTACCACACTTTTCATCATGGTCGACAGAACATTCTTCCGGTGCACCATGCCACCGTAAAAGAATGCCAGGCCGGGCGTCATCAGAAATACCAGCGCCGTTGCCACGATAATCCAGGTTATATCGGCCGGTACATATTTGCCGGCATCGAAGTTGGGAAGGGCAGGCACAAACAAGGCAGCAATGGAAATAGCCGCAAGAACCAAGAAAGGTGCTGTAGATTTCAACGTGGTTTTGTTCATCTGTCAGAATTTAGTTTTACAAAAATTAGAATTGATAGATCGCTGCCACCAGTACATTGGCAGCCGTTTTCACGGGCTTGTTATCACTATCGGTAAACAGGGCCTGACTGGCCTTGTCAATACGGAATTCCGGAATCAGTATAAAATGATCTGCTTTCAGGTTGAGGGATAAAGTGGTGGCGAAAATGCTGCCGCCTGTAGCACGGGCACTGTACATCTTCAGCTGATTACCGTCGTTGAAGTATTCCCCTCTCAGGGTAAGGCCGAAATGCGAAGTAGGATCTATATTAACATAGAGTGCCGATCCCCACCAGGAGCGGGCCTCATCCAGCTTTTTATTGCCCAGGTATTTTTTAGTGCGGTTCACCGTACCATTGTAGCCGAGACTCACCAGTCCGGAGAGCTTACTGGTCAACACCAGATCGAACTGGTGTGAAGCTGACGTATCGATAGCCTTGCCTCCTACGTAATTCAAATACGCTTTGAAATGATCGCCTGGTGTGAAGCTGTACTGGGCCAGAAAGAATTTTTTATTCTGATAGCCATCCGGCACATATTTAAAATCGGTAGGATTTGCCAGGCCGATCATGAATCCGCTGTTTTTCCAGGATGCTTCCGCCTTGATTCCAGTATGGAAAAACGGCCCGTTGGTAAACATGTATGACATGGAATAGTTTCGATTCAGCGGCGCGTCAACCAGTTCATAGCCCACATGGGTGGCCCAGCTGCCTGCCGTAAATTTCAACCAGTCTTTGGCATAATAGGTAATATATAATTGCTTCACGGCCGCGAGAATACCCTGGTCGTTGTAGGAAAATTCCTGCGCCCTTTTTCCAAAACCCAGATCGGCAACCATTTCCACCTTTTCTGTTTTATAATCCAGCTTCAGTGTGGCCATACCCAGTTCAAAAGAGTTGTGCGAGCTGGTAAATGAGGTAAGGTTGTTATATTTTGACTTACCAAAATCATATTTGTAATAGAGGTCTGCCGAACCCGAGATCACCAGTGATGATTTGTCTGAAGAATCCTGAGTAAAGGCAGTATTGAATAATGACATGACCATTCCCGACGCTAGAATTTTTCGTAACATTGTGGTAGTATTTAAGTTTAAAAAGAAAGGTATTGCCCGACACAGGCCTGTTCCACCAGGACTCTGTCATACAAGCAATACCTTTTGTTATTTAATTGAACCGGATCTTGTGGATCGTGAAGTCTTCAGGGTGCCGTATTGGCTAACTTTTCTTCTTTACCTCTTTTCCGCTTAAATACTAATGTGTGTGTTAATTCATTCTAAAACTAAAGCTTTTGGGCTATACAATTCAAATATTTATTTTTATAATGTGAATAGTTATGTTCAAAACATCATATTTTAATTAATCTTCAAGGCTAAATTGAATTGATTTTAAGAAAAATCTATAGTAAAGTACAGATAATTATCTCAACATTCTCATTTTATTATTTTTTACAATGTGTACATTTCTTAAAACGCTCCGTACTATAATATCCTATCGAACCGATTCCTATTCACCAGATATGCACAGGCAAAAAAAATAACTGTAGCCATTCCTGAAGTTTTTTAGTAATTTCCATTCATAGCCGCTTGCTATAACATTCACAAGGCAAAAGCCTTTAAAACCATCTGTTATGGCAAGCACAACGGGACTTTATTCTTCAGCTTTTGAACATGATGCCTGCGGCATTGGCTTCGTCGCTAATATAAAAGGCAATAAATCACACCAGATCGTTTCGGATGCACTGACCATATTGGAAAATATGGAGCACAGAGGCGCTTGCGGCTGTGAGCAGAATACCGGTGACGGAGCCGGAGTTATGACCCAGGTGCCTCATGAATTCTTTTTTGATGAATGCAACAAGCTGGGAATTCACCTGCCTGCCTACAGCCGTTATGGCGTGGGGGTACTATTCTTTCCAAAAGACATAAGGTTGCGGGAAGAATGCCGCGAAATCTTCAATCGTTGCGCTGAAAAGCTGGGCATGGAAGTACTGGCCTACAGGCCTGTACCGGTAAACCAGGAGCCTATCGGTATGAGTGCCTTATCGGTAGAACCGGAAATGGAGCAGGTTTTTGTGGCTTGTCCCGATCACATTACCAACACCGATGATTTTGAACGCAAGCTTTTCCTGCTGCGCAATTATGCTTCTCATACGATCAATAATACGGTACGCAAAGATGCGATCGGTTTTTATATAGCTTCCTTTTCCTATAAGACACTTGTATATAAAGGACAGCTTACCAGTCAGCAGCTTCGTTTGTATTATCCCGACCTCAGTAATAAGCGCTTCGTTTCTGCCTTTGGACTGGTACACAGCCGCTTTGCCACGAACACGTTTCCTTCCTGGAAACTGGCCCAGCCGTTCCGTTACATCGCCCATAACGGTGAGATCAATACGCTTCAGGGTAACCTGAACTGGCTGAAGACCAGTGAACGTAATTTTATATCCTCTTACTTCAGTAAGGAAGAGATGGATATGCTGCTGCCTATTATTACCGGCGAACAATCCGACTCCGCCTGCCTGGATAACATGATCGAATTGCTGCTGTTGTGCGGACGCTCCCTGCCGCATGTGATGATGATGCTGATCCCTGAAGCATGGGACGACAATGATCTAATGGATCCGGTCAAAAAAGCATTCTATGAATTTCATGCTTCCTTTATGGAACCGTGGGACGGTCCTGCTTCCATTTCCTTCACCAACGGTAAAATGATCGGCGCTACACTTGACCGAAACGGCTTACGGCCATCCCGCTATTGTGTAACCAGTGATGACCGGGTGATCATGGCTTCGGAAACCGGCGTTTTACCTGTGGATCCTAAGCTTATTGTGGAGAAAGGAAGATTGCAGCCCGGTAAAATGTTTGTCGTAGATCTGGAACAGGGACGCATTATCAGTGACGAGGAATTAAAACAATCCATCTGTTCTCAAAAGCCCTATGCAGAGTGGCTTAATAAATATAAAATCAGGCTGGAAGAACTACCAGAGCCGCGTGTAATGTTCACTGAACTGGAACAGGACCAGGTTTTCAAATACCAAAAGGTATTTGGTTATTCTACAGAAGACATTGATACGATCATCACTCCCATGGCACTTGACGGAAAAGAACCGATCGGGTCGATGGGAACAGATGCACCACTGGCCGTATTAAGTGACCAGCCGCAGCATTTCAGCAATTACTTCAAGCAGCTTTTTGCCCAGGTTACCAATCCTCCCATCGATCCGATTCGGGAACGCATGGTGATGTCGCTCGCCACCTTTGCCGGTAATAACGGAAACCTTTTGCAGGAAGACCCGCTCTCTTGTCACAGTGTGGCACTAAAGCATCCTGTACTGACCAATCATGAACTCGAGAAGATCCGCAGTATCGATACCGGGATTTTTCAGGCCAAGACCCTGCAAACCTATTTCCGGGCGGACGGCAAACCAGGTTCGTTGAAAAAAGGGCTGGACCGACTTTGCCGCTATGCAACCGACGCCGTTGAAGATGGCTTTGAGGTACTGATCCTCTCCGACCGCGCCATCGACAGCGATCACGCTCCCATACCAACCCTTCTGGCCACTGCCGCAGTGCACCATCATCTGATCAGAAAAGGCTATCGCGGTCAGGTAGGCCTTGTGATCGAGACCGGTGATGTATGGGAAGTTCATCATTTTGCCTGCCTGATCGGTTTCGGCGCAACCGCCGTAAACCCCTATCTGGCCTTTGCTACCATCAATCACCTGGCTTCTGCTAAAGGCCTGTCGATCCAGCAATTGCAGAAGAATTATATAAAAGCAATCAATGACGGATTGCTCAAAGTCTTCTCCAAGATGGGTATCTCCACGCTTCAGTCCTACCAGGGAGCGCAAATCTTTGAAATTATCGGTCTCAATAAAACGGTGGTGGATCCTTACTTTACCGGTGCCACCTCGCGTATCGAAGGCATGGGACTCGATGAGATCGCCAGGGAAGCGCTGGCCAAACACCGGTTTGCTTTCAGCAAGAAGCAACAACCTTTTGAAAGGTTACCTGCCGGAGGCGTATATGAATGGAAACGGAAAGGAGAATTTCATCTTTTCAATCCGGCTACCATCCATTTGCTACAGCATGCTACCCGCCTGAATGATTATACTACCTATAAGAAATTTGCCAAACTGGTAAATGAGCAGGGCGAGAAAGCCTGCACCCTCCGCAGCCTGTTTTCTTTCCGGCGGAACAAATCATCCATTTCTATTGATGAAGTGGAACCTGCCGAATCTATTTTCAAACGCTTTGCCACGGGCGCTATGAGTTTCGGCTCCATTTCACACGAAGCACATTCCACCCTGGCTATCGCCATGAACCGGATTGGCGCCAAAAGCAACACGGGCGAAGGCGGCGAAGATGAAATGCGCTATGAACCGATGGCCAATGGTGACTCGATGCGTAGCTCCATCAAGCAGGTTGCCAGTGCGCGCTTTGGTGTAACCAGCTATTACCTTTCCATGGCTGATGAATTACAGATCAAGATGGCACAAGGCGCCAAGCCCGGCGAAGGCGGACAGCTGCCCGGCCATAAAGTTGATGAATGGATTGGCAAAGTGCGGCACTCCACACCTGGCGTCGGACTCATTTCACCCCCTCCCCACCACGACATCTATTCCATTGAAGACCTGGCCCAGCTCATATTTGATTTGAAGAATGCCAATCGTGCCGCCCGTATCAGTGTGAAGCTGGTATCGAAGGCAGGTGTTGGAACCATTGCTGCCGGTGTAGCCAAGGCCAAGGCCGATGTGATCCTGATTGCCGGCCATGATGGCGGAACCGGTGCCTCTCCCATTTCCTCCATCAAATATGCAGGCCTTCCCTGGGAACTGGGATTGGCAGAAACGCACCAGACCCTTGTCCGGAATAAACTGAGAAGCCGGGTGGTGGTCCAAGCAGACGGCCAATTACGAACCGGCCGTGACATTGCCATAGCAACCTTGCTGGGTGCCGAAGAATGGGGCATTGCTACTGCGGCGTTGGTAGTAGAAGGCTGCATCATGATGCGTAAATGCCACCTTAATACCTGTCCGGTCGGTATTGCCACGCAGGACCCTGAGCTGCGAAAACGCTTCAATGGAGATGCCGATCATGTCGTAAATTATTTCCGCTTTATAGTGGAAGACCTGCGGGAGATCATGGCTGAATTAGGTTTTCGAACCATCAATGAAATGGTAGGCCAGGTGGACTGCCTGGAACCCCGTTCCGATATTCGCCACTGGAAATACAGCACCCTGAATCTTTCCCCAATCCTTTACAAAGAACCGAATTCCTTATACACGGGCCTATATAAACAGGAACAGCAGGATCATGGAATGGAGAACCTGCTGGACTGGCAACTTCTGCAGGCCGCGGAACCAGCCCTCAGGGAACAGATCCCTGTGAATGCCTCTTTTGATATTATTAATACCGACCGTACTGCAGGAACCATTCTTTCCAATGAGATCTCCAAGCGGTATGGGTCTAAAGGACTGCCGGATGATCTGATCCATTTCAAGTTCAAAGGAACGGCCGGCCAGAGCTTTGGCGCATTCAATACGAAAGGTGTTACGCTGGAACTGGAAGGCGATGCCAATGATTATTTTGGCAAGGGGCTTTCGGGAGCCAAACTGATTGTATATCCGCCTACGCAATCCGGTTTTATCCCGGAGGAGAATATTATTATTGGAAATGTTGCTTTTTACGGAGCTACTGCAGGCCATGCCTACATAAGAGGCAAGGCAGGCGAACGATTCTGTGTGCGGAACTCCGGGGCGCATGCTGTAGTGGAAGGGGTTGGCGATCATGGCTGTGAATACATGACAGGCGGCCGGGTGGTGATACTGGGTGATACCGGACGGAACTTTGCAGCCGGGATGAGTGGTGGTATTGCTTATGTGTATGATGTGAAAGGAGCTTTCCCTGCCCTATGCAATACAGAAATGGTTGACCTGGATCCTGTGTCAAAAGAAGATGCGGCGGAATTGCGGTATCTCATCGAAGACCATTTTCACCATACGAAAAGTACAGTTGCCCGGTTTGTACTGGATGATCTGGAAAATCAACTTAAGAACTTTATCAAGGTATTCCCGAAAGATTACAAGCGGGTATTGCAGGCCGCATCGCTGCCAACGATACAGCAGATGGGGCTAAAAGGACGCTAAAGATTGCTATGAATCAACTATTGCGATGGTGGCTTGAGGAGCCTGATTTCCATCGGGCATCGAAAGCCTTCCTTGCAGTAGCATTTTTTAACCCGCTCCCGGTACGCCGGAGCATTATTCCGCCAGTCGGAACCTTATAACATCATGGGTAAAATAACAGGTTTCCTCGAATTTAGCAGAGAACTGCCCGGCAAGCGTCCGGTAGCTGAGCGTATTCATGATTATAATGAATTCGTGGAACGCTACACACCTGAAAAACTGAACCAGCAGTCGGCCCGGTGCATGGATTGCGGTGTTCCTTTTTGCCATAATGGTTGCCCTCTCGGCAACCTGATACCTGATTTCAATGATGCTGTATACCGAGAGGACTGGAAGGAAGCTTATACGATTTTATCATCCACCAATAATTTTCCGGAATTTACCGGACGCATTTGCCCTGCGCCTTGTGAAAGCGCCTGTGTGCTGGGCATCAATCAACCTGCCATTACCATTGAGGAAATTGAAAAGCATATTATTGAAATCGCCTTTGACAAGGGATTTGTAAAGCCCTTCCTGCCTCACTACCGAAGCGGGAAGAAGGTAGCTATTATCGGATCCGGCCCGGCCGGGTTGGCAGCAGCGGCCCAATTGAATTATGCCGGTCACCAAGTAACCGTCTTTGAAAGAGACGACGCCCCAGGGGGCCTTTTGCGTTATGGCATACCTGATTTCAAGCTGGAAAAATGGGTGATTGATCGTCGAATTGCCCTGATGGAAGAGGAAGGTATCGTTTTTAAATGCCGGGCGAATGTAGGTGTAAACATACGAATCAATGATTTGTTGCGCGAATTCCATGCAATCGTACTGGCAGGAGGATCTACCATACCTCGTAACCTGGACGTACCGGGACGTGAACTATCAGGGGTCCATTTTGCCATGGACTTTCTTAAGCAGCAAAATCAGCGCGTGAGCGGTAAACCCGTACTGGAAGCAGCCCTTCTGGCTACGGATAAAAATGTGGTGGTGATCGGTGGCGGTGATACCGGAAGTGATTGCGTAGGCACTTCAAACAGGCACGGAGCCCGCTCGGTGACACAATTCGAGTTATTGCCCAAACCCTCTGAAGTACGAACGATGCATATGCCCTGGCCAACCTATCCTATGCTTTTAAAGGTTACTTCTTCGCACGAAGAAGGAGCTGAGCGGCACTGGGCAATTGCCACGAAGGAATTTCTGGGTAATGAAAAAGGTCAGTTAAGAGCACTTAAAGTTGTGAACCTGGAATGGAAATTAACGCCTGAAGGAAAGACGGCCCAATTCATTGAAGTTCCGGGATCGGAAAGAGAACTGCCTTGTGAGCTGGCTCTTTTAGCTATGGGCTTTCTGCATCCGCAGCACGAAGGCCTCCTGAATGAGCTGAATGTAGAACGGGATGAACGCGGCAATGTCAGGGCCAGCGAGGGAAGCTATCAAACCAGTATCTCGAAGATCTTTACAGCCGGCGATATGCGCAGAGGACAATCGCTGGTGG
>DATAHC010000037.1:0-13433 GCA_036263415.1 Flavisolibacter sp. | reverse complement strand
ACCTGCAGAAGGCCTATAGTGGCAGTGAGCCGGCGCCGTTCAAGATCCTGATGAGCCATGACCCTACCCATTGGGATGCTGAGGTTCGACCCAGATTCCCGGAAATAGACCTAATGCTTTCAGGACATACACATGGAATGCAATTCGGAGTAGAAATTCCATGGTTCCGATGGAGCCCGGTCCAATATGTTTATAAACAATGGGCGGGATTGTACGCAGAAGGAAAGCAGAAACTGTATGTGAACAGGGGTTATGGATTTATAGGATATCCCGGCAGAGTCGGTATTTTACCCGAAATCACCCAGATTCATCTGATATGATTCAATAAAAGCAGTGTAAGAGCGTTTAGAGCTTTAAACCTTATTCATTTAAGGCTGTCTATGGCTGGCGGTATCGATGGAAAACCAAAATCAACCGGAATGCCCAGGAAGTTTGTAATTTCTTCTTTATTGTGTTTATTTCTATGTTCAGGGATAGCAGCTCAGCAGTCTCCGAAAAATAATGCCGTAGATACCAGCTTTACTGATTATAGTCAACTTTTCAATGAGCTTGATGCTTTTCTTGATTCGCTATTAACACCCAGAAGTTTTACGGTATTTGCATTGAGTGCCAGCAATGGATATTTCAATTATGAATCAAAGTCTGATTATACATTGAAAGCATTGAAAAAATTAATCCTTACCCCTTCACTTTCCTATTATTCAAAAACAGGTTTAGGGATCAGTGCCACAGCCAGTGCCATTAGAGAAAAGAAAAAACTTTTGCCCTATCAATTTTACCTTACCGGTTCCTACGATTATATCAAAAACCGAAAGTTCATAACCGGGATCTCATTAACACATTTTTTTACGAAAGATTCCCTGGATTTTTATACCTCTCCGTTAACGAATGAAGCCTATGTGTATTTTACTTTTCGCAATTTTTGGCTAAAGCCTAGTATTTCCGGCAGTTACGGATGGGGCACCCGGTCTGGCTATCAGGAGCGGGAAGAGTATATTTACAGCCTTCTTTTGCGACCCAATGGATATACGAGAATCAATACGGAGGAAAATATTACGGATATTAATCTTACGCTTTCCCTTCGTCACGATTTTTATTGGATGAATGTGCTTGCCTCAAGAGATTTCATTCGCCTTACTCCGCAGTTTGTATTTACCAGCGGAACACAGCAATTCGGATTCAATCAAACATCAAATACCTATGGAAAAGCAAGATTAACCGGTAATAATATACTCTATAATACCGAAGAAGTCTATCTCGATAATTCTTTTTATTTCCAACCGTTATCCCTATCCGCATATATCAAAACAGAATATTCAAGAGGTAAGTTTTTCCTGCAGCCCCAGTTTCTGATCGGTTACTACTTTCCAGCGGAAACCAATAATATTTCTACCGCCTTTCAATTGAACGCTGGCGTTATATTTTAGTTGTTTCATTTTTCTTTAACAGCGTGCAGTTGATAATGGCATTAAACTTGACAAAATATTTTAAACAAACATCAGTTTATGAAAACAAAATTATCTGTTTTGATTGCCTGTGTGCTTTTTACCCAAGCAGCAATGGCCCAGTTAAACTTTGGTATCAAAGGAGGTGCAAATATTACTAAGGTGGAGGGTAAATCATTTAGAGATGAATTCAGATACGGTTACCATTTAGGAGGGTTTGCAGAAATTGGCCTGGGTGGGAAATTGAGTCTTCAGCCTGAAGTATTATTCAATCAGTTGCAAACAAGGGTCGATAGCAGTTTTAAAAATGTGTATCAAAATGCCGTAAGCTTTTCCAATTATAAAGATGTTAAGCTGAATTATCTGACCATACCCGTTATGCTGAATTATAAATTAGGGAGCCTTCTATCACTACAAGCCGGACCTCAATTCGGAATTCTGATAGATCAGGATAAAAACCTATTGCAAAATGGAAAAGAAGCCTTTAAAACAGGTGATTTTTCATTGGCTGGTGGTGCTGTGATTCACCTGGCCAAACTAAGGGTTACAGGACGATACTTTGTGGGCCTCGCCAATGTTAGCGATATCAGTGATCAGAACAAATGGAAAAACCAGGGCTTCCAGCTATCTCTCGGTTTTGTACTCTGATAGCTTTAATAAATTTTATCAGCCCCTCCCAGTAGGGGCTTTTTTATGCTATTTCGTTGCCCATCCGACATTGAGCCTGTATAATTGTTGAACTCCCGCCAATCCTTACGTAAATTGCATGCTTTATAGGCTCTCTATTGACACATTTAAATTAGTTGTTCGTGAACTTTAATATGAAATCTGAAGAGGAAATGGATTTTATTCCCATTATTCCTTTGAATGAAAGTGATGCCGAAGCCAATGAAAAGATTACCATACCGGATGAACTGAATCTCCTACCACTGCGCAATACAGTGCTGTTTCCCGGTGTAGTGTTGCCCATAACTGTAGGAAGGGATAAAAGCATTAAGGCTGTTAATGATTCCTATAAAGCCGATAAATTGATTGGAGTGGTTGCGCAAAAGGACAGTTCAGTCGAAGACCCTGTTGCTAAAGACCTGGAAGAAATTGGAACCGTGGCAAAAATTGTGAAGCAAATCAAAATGCCTGATGGTGGAACCACTATCATTATTCAGGGTAAGAGCCGCTTTGCTATAGGAGCTATTATTTCTGAAGAACCTTATTTCAAGGCAACCATAAAAGTAGTTACGGAAGAAGATGCCCCAAAAGACCCGGACTTTGAAGCGTATGTAGCGAATATAAAAGATCTGGCTACAGATATCATTCAACTATCCCCAAACATACCATCTGAAGCCACCGTAATTTTAAAAAATATTGAGAATCCTTCTTTCCTGATCCATTTTGTTTCCAGCAATCTAACAATTGATATACGAGAAAAGCAAAAGTTGCTGGAATTGAATAATATCCGGGAACGAGCTGATTTATTGATGCAGTATCTTCAGAAGGAGCTGCAATTTGCCGAACTTAAAAATAAGGTTACCAATAAGACCAGAGCCGAGATCGATAAGCAGCAAAGAGAATACTTTCTGCAGCAGCAATTAAAAAGTATCAAGGAGGAGTTAGGCGGAGATCCCAATGAACGGGAAATAAAGGAATTACAGAAGAGAGCGGAATCCAAGAAATGGCCGGAGGCCGCCAGGGAAACGTTCAAGAAGGGAATTGAGAAACTGGAAAGAATGCACCCCAGTACGCCAGATTATTCTGTAGTGTATAATCATCTTGACCTTTTGCTGGATCTTCCCTGGCAGGAGTATACAGAAGATATCTATGATCTGGAAAAGGCGAAGCAAATCCTGGATAATGATCACTATGGAATGCAAAAGATCAAAGAGCGTATTCTGGAATATCTGGCTGTTCTAAAATTAAAAGGGGATATGAAGAGCCCCATTTTATGTTTTTACGGACCACCCGGCATCGGGAAAACCTCTTTGGGAAGAAGCATTGCCAATGCCATAGGTCGTAAATATGTTCGATTAAGCCTGGGAGGTATTCATGATGAAAGTGAAATTCGTGGTCACCGGAAAACATATATTGGCGCTATGCCAGGGCGCATTGTTCAAAACATAAGAAAGATCAAATCTTCCAATCCCGTGATGATCCTGGACGAAATAGACAAGGTGGCAAGCGATTTTCGAGGGGATCCCAGTAGTGCACTGCTTGAAGTACTGGATCCGGAACAGAATAATTCCTTTTATGATAATTACCTGGAATTAGAATATGATCTCAGCAAGGTATTGTTTATTGCCACTGCCAACAATTTGCAGACCATACAACCGGCATTGAGAGACCGTCTTGAGATCATAGAATTGAGTGGCTATGCGGTAGAGGAAAAAATAGAGATTGCAAAAAGGCACCTCATACCGAAACAAAAAGATGCTCATGGATTGAAATCAACCAAACTGAAGATTGCGGATAAGGTTCTGGAAAAAATTATACAGGATTACACGAGGGAAAGCGGTGTAAGAGAATTAGACAGGCAGTTAGCAGCGATAATGAGGAATCTGGCAAGGCAGTTAGCCACCAAAGGAAAGTTGAAGTCGAATTTATCGATTGAAGATGTAGAGAGGGTATTAGGCCGGTCGCGCTACAGCAATGAGATTTATAAAACAGCCACCATTCCTGGTGTGGCGGTAGGTTTGGCCTATACCTATGTAGGAGGCGATATTTTATTCATTGAAGCTTCCCTGAGCGATGGAAAACCCGATTTGAGATTAACCGGTAATTTGGGAAATGTAATGAAGGAAAGCGCCACCACGGCCTTATCCTATTTGAGTGCCAATGCCCGGAAATGCGGTGTAGACCCCGCTTTACTGGAAAAGAAAACAGTACACATCCATGTTCCTGAAGGGGCAGTGCCAAAGGATGGGCCTAGTGCTGGTATAACGATGTTGACAGCTTTAGCATCTGCCTTTACCGGAAAAAAGATAAAGCCGTATTTGGGTATGACAGGTGAGATTACCTTAAGAGGGCAGGTGCTTCCGGTAGGGGGAATCAAGGAAAAAGTGTTAGCAGCAAAAAGAGCCGGCCTCAGAGAAATCATTCTTTGCTGGCAGAATGAAAAAGATGTTCAGGAAATCAATCCGGACTATATAAAGGGAATGCGATTTCACTTTGTGAAAACAATGAGCCAGGTTATTGAACTGGCACTGCAAGATTAAGCTTTGTGACAAAAACGTACGGGCATGAAATGGAAGTTTTGTTTGGTAGTGATTATATTTTATGCTTACCCTGCTGCTTCACAAACATTGGGCGGTAATGCAGCCTTTAATTTTTTGAAGTTAGCTTTCGCCCCTGGTCAGGCTTCAGCGGGAGGTATCAATGTCAGTTACCAATCGAATGATTTGACATTCAGCTATGGCAATCCATCTCTTTTGAAACCGGGAATGAATGCACAATTGGCTACAGGTATCACCTTCTACCCGGGCGCCATAAAATCGTATACATTTAGCGGGAGCCTGAACTGTGAAAAGATAAAGACAAGTTTAGCAACGCATATTTTCTATGTTAATTATGGATCGATACCACAAACAGATGCCTCGGGAATGAACCTGGGTTTGTTCAAGCCCTCAGATTATGTGGTGCAGGTTTCTGCCTCAAGGTCTTACCTGGAGCGATGGAGGTATGGACTGAGCCTGAAATTTATACAGTCCAATCTTGGTACGTATAAAGCTTCTGGAATTGCCGCGGATTTTGGCCTAAATTACAGGGATTCCGGTAAGGGTTATTCGATTTCATTTGTAGCGCGTAATATGGGTATACAGCTGCAGAAATATGCTGACGAACAAGAGGAATTGCCATTTGACCTCCAGGTAGGGTTTAGCAAAAGATTAGTATCGGCTCCCTTTGCTTTTTCCATTACCGGACAACATATGCATCGATTCGATATTCGCTATGATGATACTGAATTCAATAGCCAGGAATTGAATTCGGAATCTCATACTAATATCCAAAAAGCCCTGAATCATATTGTAGTAGCGACCCATCTATTTATGGGGTCTCATTTGGAGGCAACGATTGGCTATAATGCGCTGCAGCGTTTTGAATTACGGACAACATCAGGAGGAAATGGATTGACCGGGTTTTCTGCTGGCTTAAAAATAAAGTATAAGGGTATTCAAATTAATTATGCCAGACAGTCCTACCAGAGGAATATTGCAGCCAACAGTATTGGGATAAATTTAGCGTCGGACCAGCTTGGTTTTTACTTAAAATGATCATTGGATCATTCGGTATATTTCAAATGCTTCTGCCAATTCGGTATTCGCCTGTAATCCCCTGACCCTGGCTAATGAAGTCATTGCTTCCGGCTCCATATACTTCCGGTGCGCCTGTGATTGATATTTACCTAATGCATCAATCTTCTTCAGCAAATCTTCCCGGTGAATATTTTCAAAATAAACCGGATTGAATCGTAAATTATTCCAGGGTAATTCATAGCCTAAAAGGGTGCAGTTTTTAAACGCCCTTACTCCTTCTTCATGAATAATACGGTGGTCCTGATGGATATCTTCCCTTGCCGGAAGGAAAACCTTATTTGGTCTGAATTGTTTCCCTATTTTAACCAGTTCTTCCAGGATGTCCTGTCGGTAATTATGAAACAGCCTGACCTGAAAATCAAGATAAATAACCTCATCAATACCTAATGTCCGTGTTGCAGCATCGCACTCATTTTTTAGTATATCTGAAGGGAGATGGGAAGGAATGGATTGAGCACAGGTTGAAAAGGCAATATACGTAACCTCATACCCGGACCTTTTATACTTGGCTATTGTCGCTCCACATCCCAGTTCTCCATCATCGGTATGTGGAGCAAGAACCAATATTCTTTCTTTACTTGACATTCAGAATTTTTTAATCTTGAATGAGATAATGTTTGTTTGCGAGGATTGGTAAATGCTGACCAAATTGACTATTCAAAACGAGCCTGAATTGATTTACCAAAGTACTACTATCAGCAAAATCTTTATAGTTCCTGTCCGGAAAATAGACAGCATTGAGATTGTAGAAATAGTTCATTGTGTTATCTGTCGGGGTATGTCGAAAACCGTGATCACCCATCAGAATGATTATCGGGGGTTGAGCTGATTTCGCAATTATTTGATCGATAAGTCCCTGAAAGCGAGCGTTAGCATATTTAAGATAGCCTACATACATTCTTTTAGAACCTTGATTCCCCTCCAGTAAAGAATCAGGTGGGTTAGGGTTCCCATGCTCATCAAAAAAATATGGATAATGAGGCATCATTAAATGGGTATAGGTAAATACAGGTTTCTTATGGATTCTAGTAATTTCTTTAATAGTTTCATTGTATAATGTTGTAATCCCATCCTTTTCAAGATTCGTAAACCTGGTTATTTCAGACTTAATTTTGAATGTAGTCATTAAATTAAACCGAATATCTCTTTCCATGCGACCCAGTAGGGTTTGAGATGTTATTAATTCGCGACCGGTAAGAGAAAAAGCAAAGGAACGAACTTTAGGAAGCTGATTATCAATTGTAAAAACAGAATTATTTATAATCTCATATCCCAACTTTTTAAAAAATCTAATTGCTACGTTTTCGGCAATAAGATGATTGCATTCAGTTCTATCTTCTTTATTACTATTAATTCCTCTTATTCCTTTCAGGTAATCCATGGATAATACGGAAGCCATGCTGAAAGGAGTAAAATTATAATTTGAACTGCTGCCATTGAGAATATGAAAACCTCTGCGTTTAAGGGAAGTTTCAAAGGAATCATTATTGAACTGCAGCAGATTCCTTAATGCAGTATTTCCGGCATATTCATCGGCAACGATAAAATAAACATCCGGTTTATGGCAGGTATCACAATTTGTTATTTCGAATGGTGTAGTTTGAGTTATTCCCATTTTGGCTCTATTCGCTTCAGTCACCAAAGAAAAAATATCGAGGGAAATTAATAGCAGGAGTGCTATACATAAAAATTTATGAAGTTTAGGGAAGGTTCTTTTTGTTTTCCTCAAATAAATGAAAGAGGTTAACAAAACGAAAAAAATAAGCGGCAGCAGCACAGCATAATGTGTTATCCAAGCCGCTTTGAAGTATTGCTTTAGCAGATCATGAATGGGTCCAAAGAAGAAATTAATTGATAAGACAAGCAAGGCAAATATATAACCTTTCCTAATGGATCTTAAAATATAGGAAAATAGAATGGCCAAAAGGAAACCTGCCAGAAGGTATTTTATCAGTAGCTCCAGGGCTATAGTTAGCGGAAGCAATTGAATATTCTCCGTATAAGTGTGAAATACAAAAAAAACAGGCAATAATAGTAATGGCCATTCTTTAAAGAGAGCAGTTCGTGATCGAAGTATTGTCATCGCTTTTTAAGAAAATATAAAATTCTGCCCGATAGCCCTATGGGCAATTTTTCCAGCAGTACAAAATGCTCTTCGTAGGCATCTACAAAAATTTCTTCTGAATAGGGAGGGATAACGGCTTTTCTTTTCAGCATTAATCGAATTTTTTCATCCTCCAAAGGAATATATTCAACAATCACAAATTGACCCAGGGCTTTCAAAAGCGCAAATACCTGCTGAAAGGAAATATTTTTTTCTATGATGAAATGATGGATGACAGCCAGAGCTACTACCAGGTCTGCCTTCATGCGTTCTGTAAATGGCTCTCTTTCCGTATTGTTTACACCAATTCCTGGTGAGGGATTCGTAAAATCAATGAATAGCGGTAGTATATTGAAAAGGCCGGTAATTTTACTATCTGCATATAATTTGTTTACGGAATAATGATCAGAATCGGCTGCTATCATATTTATTCCCTTATCAGCCAGCAGCTTTGTAAAAACTCCTTCATTGGCACCAATATCTATCCCTGATTGAAAAGAATGACCGTCAATCCATTTTTCAATAATCTCTTTTTTTATCTGAATATATGATCCGGTCGATGTTGGCTGGATGTCATTTGATGTAGCTGATCGCTCATTCGCTTCCTTATAATAGTTGGACCAGATACCGGAAGGGCTATCAAATTGAAAAGCTGTAATAACGTCCTTAAGGCTGATTAAGATATTGCGCAATTTTTTCTCTGAGAAACTGTTTGAATTTTTTTGGGGTTTCCTGCCCCTTGATGCTAATTTTCCTTGTAAATGTAAGTGCAAGAAAACATTCAAATTAAGCTTCGAGCGAATAGGCAGCAGTTTCGAAGCCATCGAAACGGGTATTCCTTCCAGATAGTTTGACAGGATCTTTTGAAATGGTTCCTTAAAATAGTGCGATAAAGCTAATGGGGCAAGAAATTGCTCAGAAAATTGCCTGTAAGCAATCCATGGCATATCCGGATTGTATTTTTCAAAGGAGAGAGTGTCAATAAAAACCGGTTTACCTTTTCTAAATTGAATATTATAGGGCGTAGCATCTTTTAGGATCATGCCATATGAAAGTGCTTCCAGGCAA
This sequence comes from Flavisolibacter sp., assembly GCA_036263415.1. GTDB lineage: Bacteria > Bacteroidota > Bacteroidia > Chitinophagales > Chitinophagaceae > Flavisolibacter. Next base: position 4,512 of record DATAHC010000037.1, on the reverse strand, counting down.
ACTTCAAGCGTCGTTAAGGCTGCGTCTTTCAGCATATCGAAACACCATTCATAAGGGTAGGAGATGAATGGAATGAATTCAGGTTTCAAGGTAAGCGACCATGCCTGGTCGCCTGATAAATTTTGTTGTAACTCTTCATGCCCGATCAACCTGTTGTCAGCAACCAATTTATCGTATAAGCCGCTTGAAATAAAGTGCGAATAGTGATCTTTATATGACTGATTTATTTGCCTGTAAAGTACATTTTGATAAATAAAAACAAATCCTGACGGATCCCGGAATGAAGATTTATGCTTTTTGAAATCGGATGACATCAGGGCATTTTGGATTTTTTCTTAAAAATGCGATAGAATAGATGTTTTATATAAAGCACAATGTTTTTAAAGAAAAAGGCAATACCCAATGCGGCAGCAACTATTGCCTGAATAAAATAGCTGCCACTTCCAGGATCGATATAAAGTAGGTGATAAAGCATTAAAAATAACTAAGATTCGTCTCAGGTGTTAAAGTTAACAATGTTTCATACATCAGTTTGATCGTTTGTTCAATATCATTCTTATGAAGCATTTCAACTGTCGTATGCATATAACGTAAAGGTATCGATATCAGAACAGAAGGACATCCATCGTTTGCATAGGCAAAAGAATCCGTATCGGTACCTGTGCTGCGCGATACGGCTCTTAACTGAACCGGTATAGAGGCGTTTTGAGCTACTTCTTCCACTACCTGAAGCAATTTATTATGAACCGCAGGGCCATATGATAAAGAAGGGCCTTTTCCGCAAACAGTATCCCCTTCCACCATTTTATTGATCATTGGAGTGGAGGTATCATGTGTTACATCCGTTATGATAGCAATATTCGGCTTGATTCTTCTGGCCACCATTTCAGCGCCTCTCAGTCCAATCTCTTCCTGAACAGCATTCACTACATACAATCCAAAGGGTAGTTTCTTTTTATTTTCCTTGAGTAATCTGGCTACTTCAGCTATCATAAAGCCTCCAACACGATTATCAAATGCCCGCCCAATAAAATAATCATAAGCCAATTCATCGAAACCATCCTGATACGTTACTACGGCACCAATATGGATACCCAATTCTTCCAGTTCTTTTTTGTTCCTGGCGCCACAGTCAAGGAACAGGTTTTCTACTTTAGCCACGGGTTCTTTATCGGCATTACCCAATCTCGTGTGAATAGCTGGCCAGCCGAAGACCGCTTTTACGGGTCCTTTCTTACCATGAATAAAAACACGCTGGCCAGGTGCAATCTGATGATCAACACCTCCATTTCTCTTGAGATAAATCAAACCCTCGTTTGTTACATAATTAACAAACCATGATATTTCATCAACATGCGCTTCTATAACCACTTTGAAGGTGTGCTCCGGGTTGATGATTCCAATGCCGGTACCATAAGGATCGGTCCTGATTTCATCTACATATTTTTTTATGTAATCCAGCCACAGCCGCTGTCCTGTAAATTCAAAACCTACGGGTGACGGGGTATTAATATAATTACGAAAAAAGCTTAAGGATTCGTCTTTTAACAGGGAAGTATTTCTAGTGTTAGATTTCGCCATGCTTGGAAATTATCGTGCAAATTTAGCTAAAACCAACAATGGTGCCGATAGCATCATCAGGCCATCGAGAACAAAATAATACAGGTAATCTGAATGATCTCTTTTTGCCGGATTATACAAAAAGCCTAAAATGGCCCCTGGAAGTGCGATGCAGATCAGGTTTGTTATATCCTGATAAGGCCTTAGTAAAAACACCGTTATATAAAAAGCTACCAAGGAACCCCAGAAAATAATGTCAATGCCGCGCTCGTTCAGGCTGGTAGCGAGATTTTTAATGCCTGCCTTCAGGTCCTCCTCCCGGTCCCGATAATCAAATAAAATACAAATGGCGTAGATGAGGTAAAAACGATTCAGCACAAAAAGGATCTGTTCATTGGTCAGAATCGGTGATTTCATCAACAGGGGTAAAAGAGCCGTGACATGGGTCCAAGCAAATGCAAGAAAAACGGTTTTCCCAACTGCTATTTTCTGAAGCTTTTTAGCTGCGGGATGCGGAATTTTGGGTGCAGAGTATAAAAATGTGACAAAGGCAGTGAATAATAACCATAGCCAATGTTCGATCAGAAGGATGGTGAAAATACCGGATAGAATAATTCCCAGAATGAACAGCCCGAAATGAATCTTTTTGTTACTGATATTCCAGATGATTTTCTCGGATGGCCCTCCCACATTTGGCGGGGTAAGGTACCAGTGAAAATTGTAGCTGCAAACAGAACCGGAAAATACAAATCCGTAAAGACTTACAGGTATATATACATCAAACAGCAAATGGACCTGATAGGCCATCAATACGGCGCAACAGGCTATAAAAAGGCTGCTGAAAACAAAAAAATCGAATCCTTTTTTGAAAAGTTTGAGCAGGTACAAGCTTATCTGATTACTATAACATTACTTAATGTAACAGTATCGCTTACATTTCCAGCCTTGTCCTTAAGGACAAATTTCAGATTCAAAGTATCTGGTTCATTCAGTGGGGGATTGAGAGCCGAAATGAGATAATTCTGATAATCCAGCAATACCTGAAATTCACCTTTGTCTCTGTTGGGGAATTCGGGCACCTTGATTTTAAGCAGATCTCTGATAGTTGTTGTGGTTCTGAGATTAAGCCGTTCTTTTTTTATATAGAGGGTATCATCCACATCACCTTCTTTATCGGTATATTCCAGTAATACCTCCAAACCTGAGTTTTTAGCTACAATTATGTTGGAAGAAGTCTTCACTGTAAGTTGCGGTTTCGTTTGAAACTTATCTTTGTTACAGGCACAGACAAAAAGTATCAGAATGCTATAAAACAGTATTTTTTTCATAATTATTGACCTAGTCAAATTTACAGGATGCATATGGAAATACCTAAAACGGGGAATTGGATGGAACGGGTGTTTGCCATAAAGAACGACCGGGATTTCGAATCTATTGCACTGGAGGCCTATCAATTTCAATATAATAACAATAATATATATAATTCCTACAATAAGGTATTGAATAAGTCTCCCCGGACTGTCAGGCAGCTCACTGATATACCTTTTTTACCCATTTCTTTCTTTAAAACGCATAAGGTTGTTTCTACATCATTTGTTCCGGAATTGATTTTTAAAAGCAGCGGAACTACCGGAGCTTTTACCAGTACCCATTTTGTAAAGGATGCACACGTATATAAGGAGAGTTTTCTAAAATGTTTCCGGCATTTCTATGGTGATCCCACAGACTATTGCATCATCGGATTGTTACCATCCTACCTGGAAAGAGTTGACTCTTCTCTGGTTTATATGGTTCAATACCTCATTGAACGGAGTGGACATCCCAACAGCGGTTTTTATTTATCAGATTTTGAAAAATTAGCACAAACCATTCAGCAACAACAGACTAAGAAGGAAAAACTGCTGTTGATCGGTGTTACGTTTGCACTATTGGATTTTGCCCGGGCATATCCGGTAAAATTGGAAAATGCCATCGTTATGGAAACCGGTGGTATGAAAGGCAGGAAAAAGGAGATGATACGAGAGGAGCTATACCGGGAATTAAAAACAGCTTTCGGGGTTCCCGAGATCCATTCAGAATATGGAATGACGGAATTACTTTCACAGGGCTATTCTATAGATGGCCATCTGAGTATCCCAAAATGGATGAAAATCTACCTGAGGGATGAAACGGACCCACTTACCCTTCAACCGCCCCAGCTTAACAGTTCGGGAGCGATCAATATCATTGACCTGGCGAATCTGTATTCCTGTTGCTTTCTGGCAACGGACGACATGGGACGGACCGGACCTGATGGATCTTTCGAAATTTTAGGCCGGCTCGACAACAGCGATATACGGGGGTGTAGTCAGCTGGTGACCTGAACTGTCAATGATTTAAAATAATTGTAGATTTAAAGTTGGTTGAGGCAACCATAACCGGATACTACCGTATTTACCTGCAATTACGCCACTATTGGAACTGCTGCAACACATTATTACAGGTTGTGTGGAAAACAACGCCAGAGATCAGCGATTTCTGTATGAAAAATACTATGGGTATTGCCTGAAGGTTGTATTCAGATACATTTATCGGTATGATAAAGCGGTCGATGTAGTAAACGACGGCTTTGTCAAGGTATTCCGGAATTTCAACCGGTTTCAATATCCAAATACGGAAAACCTGGAGATGATTCTGATGGGTTGGATGCGAATGATCATGATCAATACGGCCATTGACCATTTGCGCAAGAATAATTTTTTACCAGAGATCGGTGACCTGTCGGAAGGTATGTGGATGATGGAAGACAGATCTCAGGGAGCAGATCATACTTTATTGTACAAAGAGTTGGTAAAAGAGATCAGGAAACTACCTCCTTCTTACAGAGCGGTATTCAATATGTATGTCATAGACGGCCTGACCCACCAGGAAATTGCAACAAAGCTGGGAATATCAGTAGGCACCTCGAAGTCT